>JAGBYG010000022.1 GCA_017628875.1 Clostridia bacterium | reverse complement strand
CACGAGTGTTTTATCGGTACAAATAACAAAATATCCTTATGAAAATAAATTTTCAACGGACATTTTATTATTCGTACTACGAAAATCAAACCGATGGCTTGATTTTCTAAAATTTACTTTGACTATGCGTAACTCTTTTGATAGCAAAATAACTATGCTTTGTAGTAGCAAATCACAGATTTTCGAGGCAAGGAGAAAATCGTTATGTGTTGTTTTGCTTTACAAAACAACACGATTTGCGCGAAATCTTGCGCGAAGCTGATTAAAAGTTTTGCGGAGCTTTTTCACTTTTCGATTTTGCATTAGCAAATGGCTGCCGTAAGGCAGACAAGAAAAGAGGCGACCCATTTTTTGCTCAACTAACTTCTTCCCGATAAACCCCAATTTATCAACCAAAACGAAAAAGGACTCTTGCGAGTCCTTTTTGTTTACAGATTACTTTTTATTCTTTTTAAATTCCTTCATACCGTTGGTGCTACCACCGTCAACGAGCACGTCAACGCCTGCGAGGTAGCCGTTTCTTTCGTCCGCAACACTTGCAAGAGCGAAGCCGAGTTCTTCGGGCTTACCCATTCTTTCTTCTGCAGAGAAGGGGATGAGCATTCCGCCGTCCTTTGCTTCAAGGTTACCCATATCGGTTGCGATGAGTCCAGGGCTGAGAGAGCAAACTCTGATGCCCTTAAGTCCGTATTCAAACGCGCATTTTTTTGCATACCAAACCACGAAATTCTTGGAAAGGGAATACGCAAATCCGGATTTCTGGTAATCTGTCTTTGCCATATTGCTCTTTTTGATTATCTTTTTGATGAATTTTTCTTCGTCTGTGTCTGCGAGCTTGTAATCCTTTTTATTGATTATGAAAGAGGGAAGAACGTAAGCCGAGTTTGAGGATACGTCAACGATAACGCTGCCGGGGTTCATAACCTTTGAAAATTCTTCATTAATATAAACTGTACCGAGTGCGTTAACTCTAACGATAGTTTCGGGATCACTCATTGCGGGGGAAAGACCTGCAGAGTTGATAACATTTTTGATTTCGCCAAGACCTTTTGCAAAAGCAACAAGCTCCTTAACGCTTTCGCGCTTTGATGTGTCACAAGCCTTTGCATAAGCTGTGTAGCCAAGAGCTTCAAGCTCTGCAACTGCACCTTCAAGTTTTTTAAGAGTTCTGCCCGAAATAACGATTATTTTGTCCTTGGGCATACATTTTGCAGCGGCAAGACCCATTCCGCTTCCGCCACCTGTGATTACGCAAACATTTGCCATAATTTTTCTCCTTATTTAAATAAACAGTATTTTTATAACGTTAATATTTTAACATACTTGTTGAATATTGTCAATACCTGATTTTAATAATTCCAAAAACGGAATTTTTATGAAAAAAACGAAAAAACATAAAAAAATATTTCCGATTTAAGAAAAAATGTCTTGACAAATGCAAAAATAGGGTGTATAATAGGCACAGAAATTAAATTTACAACATTTTTGGAGGTTAATTATGGCAACTAAAAAAACAGTAACACCTAAAACTACACCTATTGATGATAAAGAAGCACGCAAAAAGGCGCTGAATACAGCTCTTGCTCAGCTTGAAAGAGATTTTGGCGCAGGAACTGTTATGAAGCTTGGTGAGAACACAAGAATGGAAGTTCAGGCGGTTCATACCGGCTCACTTGCTCTTGACTTTGCTCTTGGTATTGGCGGCGTTCCAAAGGGAAGAATTATTGAAATTTTTGGTCCTGAATCTTCAGGTAAAACAACCGTTGCGCTTCATATTATTGCGGAAGTTCAAAAGGCGGGCGGTGAAGCTGCGTTTATCGACGCTGAACATGCTCTTGACCCCATT
>JAGBYG010000175.1 GCA_017628875.1 Clostridia bacterium | reverse complement strand
TAAGAAAAGAAATAAGCGAATACCCGACAAAACACATCGGGAGCAAATGTCCGCTACAATTTAGCGGTGAAATTGAATTATTAAAAAAGGAGTCAATAAAAAATGAAACCTATTAGCAACTATTCGGAAATTAAGGCAAGCACAGGCGAGTTCGACAGACCTGCGGCGGGTGGTTACATCGTCGAGCTTCTCGGAGCGGTTGATGTGCCATTCGATGAACTCAAGCAGAAGGGCGCGTATCTCAAGATTGACTATGATATAGCCGTCGGCGAGTTCAAGGGATACTACACCAAGCAGTATGAGAGATTCGGCGGTGAATACAAGACCAATTTCATCCGTTCTTACAAAGAAAAGGCTCTCGGAATGTTCAAGCATTTCACGAACTGCCTTGAGGAATCCAACCCCGGGTATCATTGGGATTGGGACGAGCGCAAGATTGGGGGCAAGTTCATCGGCGTAGTTCTCGGCGAAGAAGAGTATGAGAAGAAGGACGGAACGATCGGAACGGTGCTCAAGGTTAAGGAAATCAAGACCGTTGAGCAGATCGCTAATGGTGACTTCAAAGTTCCCGCACTCAAGAAGCTCGACAACGTGGCGCACGTTTCGGATTTTGTGGTTGTTGACGACACCGAAGACCTCCCGTTCTAACCGTTAAAAACGCGCTATAAGCGCATTAATGTTCTCGCGAGTGTTTGCTCATAAAATCAAATTAAATTGATTGTGGGCAAACCTCACGGGGGAGAATTGATAATAAAACACAAATTGGAGGTAAAATATGAAATGTTGCTATTGTAAACGCAGATTTTCTTTGAAAAGTCAAAACCGATATTTGTCTGCAGAACCCACATCCATTTCAAATGCGTTCAACGGCGGCGGTACTATGTATGACAGCTTCGATTGTCCGCATTGTGGCTGTCAGCATCGAATTGCACAAAGATATTCCAAAGTCGAAGAAAATCCGCAAATCGATACAGAGGAAGATTGTGAATGAACTACCGCCAAATATACGCCCGAAAATATGCAACAAACAAATTAAATGTCAATATTTAATAAAACAAAGGGTTGACAAAATTAAAATTTTATGTTATAATAAAGCATAACATAAGGAGGTGATTTTTATGCCTAAAAAGGGGAATTATATTGATTTGAAAAATCAACGCTTTGGCAGATTGCTTGTATTGGAATTTGACGGCATTCGCGGCAGAAGAAAGACGTATTGGAAATGTGTTTGCGATTGTGGGAATATAGTAAGCGTAGAATCATCACATTTAAGAAGTGGACATACAAAATCCTGCGGTTGCTACAAAGATGAATTAGTTTCAAATTTGAACAAAAAGACGGGTCTTTCAAAATCAAAGTTAGGTTTTTCATATAGAAATATGAAAAACAGATGTTTTTGGAAAAAATCATCTATGTACCAAAACTATGGAGGAAGGGGAATAACTGTTTGCGAAGAATGGCTTGATGCAGAATGCGGGTTTGAAAATTTTGTTGATTGGGCATTAAAAAATGGATATTCCGAAAATTTGACACTTGATAGAATTGATGTAAATGGCAACTATTGCCCCGAAAATTGCAGATGGGTTGATAGATATGTTCAAGCTAACAACAAAAGAAAAAACTATTTTTTGAAAATAAATGGGGAAATTGACACGGTTGGAAATTGGGCAAGACGTTTGAATATCAATTATTGGAATTTGTTGCATTATTCTAAAGGTGGCAAAAATATGAAATATCCCGACTTGAAAATCGAGGCGGTTAAAAATGGACTATAAAAAAATATATGCGATAAAAATGCAGAATGAAAGGCAAATCAAAGTCCTCTGCCCGAAAGCAGAGCATCGAAGCGGAATATATTGCTTTCATCGAGAAGACGAAAACGGTTTCAAATATGCCTATGTAGGACTCGCAACCCAAAGCCTTTTATCAAGATGCGCCGAGCATTTGAACGGACATACTCAACACATAGATCGGAGCTTGAAATCTCACAAATTGTATAGCGAAGAAAATCCTTATGGTTGGAAATTGGATATTCTCTGTTTTTGCCCCGCTGAACAATGTAATGAAAAAGAGCAATATTACATAAAAAAAGCTCACGAAGCGGGAAGACAATTATTAAATGTCACCGGAGGGTCGCAAGGAAAAGGAAAATTCAATATCGGAGAAAACAAACCGAGCCGAGGCTACTATGACGGCATCGAGCAAGGTGAGAAACGAGCGCGGAGAATGATCGCTGACTTATTCTCAAAGCACTTGACCGTCAGCACCAAAAAACAACCGCCCGCAAAGCTTCAAGAAAAGGCGTTGCAGAAGTTTATGGATTTTATAAATATCGATAATTCTGCGGAATAATTAGCCAAAAACCCTTGACTTTTAGGGCAAAATATGTTATAATAATAGTGGTCGATAACCGTTAGGGGCGGTGATCGCCGTTACCAATTTAATAGTTATCGACCCGAATCCTTGCGTGGACAGTACCCCTAATACTGAAAGCGCAGGGATTTTTCATTAAAACCGAAAGGAACGAATAGAATGGAATCAACAATCACAGAATGCCCTTTTTGCGGGGGCGAGGGCGTACTCTGCTCAACTAAAGGAAAATACGGATATTTTGTATTCGTGCAATGCTCGTTCTGTGGAGCACAAGGCAAGACCTATTCAATAGGCAAAGATCGAGATGAAGATTGGGCGGAGTCGATACCGTCCGACAATGCTGTCAAGGCTTGGAATACGAGAGTCGGTGATCGAAATGGGTAAACCGAGCACGTTCATAAAAATTGACAGAAATATTACAAATTGGCAATGGTATCAAAACGCCAACACTTTCCGCGTTTTTGTTGACCTAATTCTTGATGCAAACATTAAAGAAGGGTCATTTCAAGGAGTAAAAATACCGCGCGGTTCAACGGCTACAAGTTACGAAAAAATAGCTAACAGGCTAAATTTAACAGTTCAGCAGGTGAGGACAGCAATTCAGCACTTGAAATCAACAGGCGAATTAACAAGCAAAAGCCATTCAAAGTTTCAAGTAATTACAATAGTAAACTACAATTTGTATCAAGACAAATCAACAGGCAAAAACGCACCCAAACAACAGTCAGTTAACATCCAATTAACAGTCAATCAACAACAATCAAAGAATAATAAAGAATTTATAAAGAATGCTCAAGAATTGTGTGAGAATACGGACGCGCGCGGAAAATACAAAAACGTAATTCTTTCCGATGAAGAAGTCGCGCTGTTGATAAACCGCTACCCGAAAGATTATCAAGAGAAGATTGAGCGGTTGTCAAAGTATATGGCTGACACGGGGCGGAGTTATGCATCGCACTATGATACGATTGTCGAATGGGCGGATAAGGATGCCCAAAAGGAAGCAAAAGCGGCAGAAGGAACTGACAACGGGCTCAAGAGCTTTGATTCGGATGATTTCTTTCAAGCCGCTATGAAAAAAAGTTATAGAGATTTGAACGGAGGAAGTGAATGATGAGAATTTGGCACTATGCGTTACTGCCGTATTTGAGTAACCTTCAGTTTCGAGGTCAGTTAAGAGAATTAACCGCTATAATGCGTTCTTGGAGGGACAACGGAACTACAAACCATATTTTGATAAACAAAGTTATGGAATATGATAAGAAGCATTTAACGAGTTATTTTTTGAGGTATAGAGCAGAATATATTAAAAGATATGTAAAAGATATTGATAAGGGCATTTTTTATGAGTTTTTGCTTTTTGCCGATTACAAAAATGGAGAGGATTATATATATTCTGCGGCAAAAAATGAAATTGTTTCAGTTAAGCTTGTAAAAGACATTTTTCCGGAATGGCACAACAAAGAGTATTTGCGAGTGTGTTTAAGCAATCTTTACGAAAAGCATCATTTTGGCATCGGCAAGTCCCGCATCACGGATGAAGAGTGGGCGCGACTTTGTGAGGGGTATAAAGAGATTACAGGAGAGGAGTATGAGATATGATCCGAGAGATAATTTTTAGAGGCAAGCGAATTGATAACAGCGAGTGGATTGAAGGTAGCTATATACATCTCAATGTTAATGCTGATTTTATATGTCAAGGTCGTTCTTTTAATTCTCTCATCCCAATAAAGATTGAAGTGATTCCCGAAACCGTCGGACAGTATACGGGATTGACCGTACCGAGTGGAAAGATATTTGAACACGATATAGTTACAGCAAAATTCAAAAGTAACGGTGCAAGGTTTAATTTTGTAGTCAAATATAGCAATAAAATGGGTTGTTATGTTTTTGATAATGGATGCATCCAAAGTCTTTTTGGAGAAATAAGGTCTGTAAGGATAATCGGCAACATACACGACAACCCCGAATTAATCAAGGAGGTCTAAATCAATGTATATTCCCGAATTTGTATGCGGTGTATTGTTCACCGTTTGCGCGGAAATTGCGCTGATAGTTTTGTATGCGGCGTTTCGCAAGGGAGGCAAGAAATGATAGTAAAATTAATCGAAAAACCGAGTGAAGCCGATTGGCTTGCGGTAAAGCGGAGAGCATTGGTCACGGTTGGCAAGGATGCAAAGACACCGCCGACCGAGGAATGGAAACACCGTATTTTAGAGGCGCGGCACTCACCGATACGCCGTCTTAACTTTGCTTTTTATCTTGAGCTCCCTTCGTGGGTCAGCGTTCACCTTGTGCGCCACGTTCACGCTCAACCTTATGTGAAATCACAGAGGAATGACCGGCAGAGCGACTATGACCGCACGAAAGCACCGCAAGATGCTCCCGTTTGTATGATTTGGGATGTTAACGCAGAGGAGCTGATGACGATCGCAAACAAGCGACTTTGCAAACAAGCGTCACCCGAAACGCGAAAGATCGTCAAGGCTATGTGTGCGCTCGTTGAAGTAGAGTTCCCCGAATTCAAGGGTCTGCTCGTTCCGATGTGCCAATATCACGGCGGTGTGTGTCACGAGATGTTCCCGTGTCCAACACTTGACAAAAAAACAGAAAAGTGATATAATATATTCAAGCACTATAATGTGCTTGATATAGGAGCTTAGCCAAGCGGTAAGGCACGGGACTTTGACTCCCGCACTCGGTGGTTCGATCCCACCAGCTCCTGCCAAGGCGATTGGGATAGTCGCTTGTTCTCTTTTCATTTCTCCTTTCTTGAAGATTGGCGGCTCGGAATAGACGAGAATGTGCCGAGCAAGTTTTTTATCCATTTTTTCTTGCTCGGCGCGAATTTTATTTTGATTATTTTGTTTGGAGGTGATAGCTGTGGCTAATGTTGACAATTTAATTCCGGGCGGACATAAGCTAACACTCGAAGAACAGTCGGCGGGCGGTAAAGCCTCTGTCGAAGCAAGAAGAAAGCGCAAAACTCTCAAAGAAGAATTGCTTTTGATGCTCGAAGATGAAGAGGTGCAAAAATCTGTTACTATTGCATTGATAAACGAAGCGCAAAAGGGCAATGTAAAGGCTTTTGGAATGATTCGAGATACAATAGGCGAAGCCCCCGTTGAAAAGGTGCAAACAACTCAAACGGTTATAGATATGAGTAAATTCAGCACCGAGGAAATAAAAGCAATGCTTGACGATGAAGTATAGGGATTTACTTCGATGCGAATTAGCAAGGCGCGACTTTTGGGAATATTGCAAACTGCTTGCGCCCGACTTTTACACAGAAGAAAGGACTTTTCTCCGCGATAAGTGCCAAGAATATCAAGACTTCTATGAAAGCGAAGATGAATATTTAATAGACAACGAACCGCCCCGACACGGAAAGTCAAGAACTGCCACCCTCTTTGTTCAATGGGTGTTTGGAAAGTACCCCAAAGATAAGGTCATCACGGGTTCTTATAACGAAACGCTTTCAACGGTGTTCTCGAAGGGCGTAAGAAATAAAATACAAGAACGATCGGCAGATGACCGAATTGTTTATAGCGACATATTCCCGAACACAAAAGTAAAGCGCGGAGATGGCGCGGCAAATTTGTGGGGGTTAGAGGGTAACGATACAAATAGTTATCTTGCAACCTCTCCGACGGGTACGGCTACGGGTTTTGGTGCGGATCTTATGCTGATAGATGACCTCATAAAAAACGAATATGAGGCACGAAACGATAATATCAAAGAACAGCATTTTAAGTGGTTCACCGATACTATGCTGTCAAGGCGAGAAGGAAAGAGAAAAGTCATTATTGTTATGACTCGGTGGGCGAGTGATGATCTCGCGGGGCGAGTGATGGACACACTCAACCGACAAGGCAAGAAATACCGCTTGATTTGTTACAAGGCGTTCGATGGTATCAAAATGCTTTGTGATGATATTCTTAATTTCTCGCAGTATAACGATATTCTCAACGGCGACACGGGGAAAGATATTGTCGAAGCTAACTATAATCAATCACCGATTGACCTTCAAGGTAGACTTTACACCACTCTACAAACTTATTCCGAATTGCCAAAGAACATTGAAAGCATTGATAGCTACACAGATACAGCGGATGAGGGCGCGGACTTCCTTTGCTCGATTATTTATGCTGTCAAAGATTGCAAGGCGTATGTACTTGATGTGGTTTATACGCAAGAAGGTATGGAAATCACCGAGGACTTGGTAGCGAAAGCTCATACAGAGCACAGAGTAAACCGAGCTAAAATAGAGAGCAACAACGGCGGCAAGGGTTTTGCTCGAAATGTAAAGCGCATAGCGCAAGAAAAATACAGCAACAATATCACGCACTTTTCTGCATTTACGCAAACAAAGAACAAAAACAGCCGTATTTTAACGGGTTCTACGGGCGTTATGAATAATGTTTTGTTTCCGGTTGGTTGGGAAAACCGGTGGCGTGAGTATTGGCGCGATATGACGAAATATCAGCGAATTGGCAAGAACGCACACGATGATGCTCAAGATGCGACAACGGGTGTTTATGAGAACTTGCCAAAGAAGAAGGAAAGCACCTATACACCGATATTTATGTGAGGGAGTGATATAAATTAAGACTTTTCAAGACCTTTTGCTTGTAGGGGAGAACGAGCAGAAGAGAATGGATTTTGTGCTCGATGCAATTCGGGAACATAAAGCAAGCGCGGAGTATAAAATCGCGGCTGATGCGGAGTTGTACGATGCTCACCAAAATCCCACAATTATGAGGTATCAAAAGTTCGTTTACAACCAAATGGGGCAGAAAGTGCCCGATATTTGGGCGGCGAACAACAAGATCGCGTCGAATTGGTATAATTACTTTACCACGCAAGCAGTGCAATATCTGCTTGGAAATGGCGTGACTTTCGGCAAAGACGATACCAAGAAAAAGCTCGGCAAGAAGTTTGACAGAGCGGTACAAGAGGCGGCAAGCAAAGCAAAGAACGGCGGCGTTTCGTTCGGCTTTTGGAATCTCGACCACGTTGAAGTTTTTTCGTTGCTCGAACTTGTTCCACTTCCCGATGAAGAAGATGGAAGCCTCAAGGCGGGTATTAGGCATTGGCAGATTGATGACGATAAGCCTCTCCGCGCAACTCTTTATGAGCTTGACGGCTACACCGATTACATCAAGCGCAAGGGCGAAGATATGCAGATTCTGCACCCGAAGAGAAGCTACAAGCACAAAGTGGCGGTTTCCGAGGCTGATGGCGAGACGATTCTTGATGGCGAGAATTACGGCTCTTTCCCGATTGTGCCGTTTTGGAACATCAACAGACAGTCCGAGCTTGTAGGAAATCAAGGCACGCTCGATGCCTATGACCTTATGATTAGCGGACTCGTTAACAATGTTAGCGATGGAGAGTTCATTTATTGGATTCTCAAAAATTGCGGTGGAATGACCGAGCTTGACGATGCTAAATTTATCGAGCAAATGAAGCTGACCCGCGTTGCGCACGCTGACGGTGATGATGGTGCAGAGGTAGAAGCGCATAAAGTTGATGTGCCGTTTGAAGCATCCGCCGAGGCTCTTGACCGCCTTGAGAAGCAACTTTTCAAGGACTTTATGGCTCTCAAAGTTGACGATATTTCAGCGGGCGCGACTAACGATCAAATTCAAGCGGCGTATGAGCCTATCAATCAAAAGACCGATGCTTTTGAGTATTGCGTAACGGACTTCATTGAGCGCATTCTTGAGCTTGCGGGAATTGACGATACACCGACATACACCCGCTCACAGCTTTCCAACCGCGCAGAGGTCGCCGAAATGCTCTTCCAAGCGGCTGAACACCTCGATGACGAATATATTGTCACGAAGCTCTTGACACTTCTCGGAGATGCTGACAAGGTTGAGGAAGTGCTCAAGCGCAAGGATGCCGAGGCGGCTGACAGATACAAGCAAATCGAAGAAAATCAAAACCCCGAAAGTGAGGAATAAAAATGATCGAAATTACGCCTGAAATGACCAATGAACAGCTCCGATCTCTTTCGGAGAATCTCAAAACCGCGCTTATCAATCTTACGTTTGACCTCAAAAAGGTCACCGATGCAATCGTAGCAAAGAAAGAATCGCACGAAACCGAGGTTGCTAACCTCAAGGCACGTCACGAGGCAGAACTCGCGCGACTTATTGCCGACAATGAAGATATGACCGAAATCGTTGCAAAGAACACGGAACTTATCTCGGCGGTTGAGAAATTTATCGCATAAATGGCTTTTAGAGTCGCATTAAACGCGGGTCATTATCTCGGGACTTTGGGTAAAAATTGCCCGAAGTCCCTTGACCCGAATATGACAAAAGAATGGGTGCTCAATAATCGAGTAGTCACAAAGATGCAAAAACTCTTGTCTGCTTATGAAGATATTGAGGTTTTGCGAGTGGATGACCCGACAGGGCGCACCGAACAATCTTTCACGCAAAAGCGAAAAATCGTCAACGATTGGGGCGCAGATTTCTACCTCGGAGTGCACCACAATGCGGCTGATAAGATTTTTAATGGCGGCGGTATTTCCGCTTTCGTGACTATCAACCCCACCGCAGAGAGCGTGGAGTGGCGTGATGCGCTTTATTATGAGGCTGTCAAGGAAACGGGGCTCAAGGGCAATCGCGCTGACCCTCTTATCGAGCGAGATCTCAAAGAACTTCGATATTTGAATTGCGCGGCAACGCTTATTGAATGCGGATTTATGGATAGCACGGTGGATTGCCCGATTATACTCACCGACGAATATGCCGACAAAATTGCAAAGGCTTTTGTGGCGGTTATTGTGGAAAAATCGGGCGCAAAACTCAAGCCGTCTGTGGAGTCTCAAAAAGTGCCTACAGAGACCGCAAAAACAGTATCGATAAATCTTCCGATTCTCAAACGCGGAAGCCGTGGCGAGGCTGTGCGAAGCTTACAAACGCTATTAAACGCAAAAGGCGCGGAAATTGGCGTTGATGGCTCTTTCGGACCCGCTACCGACAAGGCTTTGAGAGAATTTCAAGAGTCGCGTGACCTTGATATTGATGGATTTTGTGGCGCAGAAACTTGGACGGCGCTATTAACAAAAGAATGAGGTAAACAATGGCAGACAAAGCGCACCGAATAACCGATGAAACGTTGGAACAAATGGAAAAGCGGCTGTCTGCCATTTATTCCCGAGCATCGAAAGAGATTCAAAAGACCGCCGACGAGTATTTTGCAAAATTCAAGAAGCAAGATGAAGCAAAGCGCAAACTTTTGGAACAAGGCAAAATCACCGAGGACGAATACAAGAAATGGCGCAAGGGCAAGGTGATGTATGGCAAGCGGTTCACCGCTATGAAAGAGCAATGCGCAAAACAGTTGCTAAATGTCAATCAAACTGCCCTTGCTTATGTCCACGGCAAACTTCCCGAAGTGTATGCCATTAACTATAATGCGCTTGAGAGTGCTGTGGATGGCGTTGGCGGCTATTCTTTCACTTTGGTGGATGCTGATACTATCAAAAATTTGGCAACCACCGATAAAAGCCTATTGCCCTATAAAAAGATTGACCCCGCAAAAGATATTCCGTGGAATATGAAGAAAATCAACGCTGAAACCCTACAAGGTATTTTGCAGGGCGAAAGTATGGATAAAATCGCAAAGCGACTTCGGAATGTTCAAAATATGAACAGAGATGCCGCGATTCGATCTGCACGAACACTTGTCACGGGTGCAGAAAACAAGGGGCGACAAGACAGCTACGCACGGGCAGAGGCTGACGGTATCATTCTGCAAAAGGAATGGCTTGCGACAAACGACAGCCGCACTCGACACGAACACATCGAACTTGACGGACAAATTGTGGCGCAAGATAAGCCATTTCACAACGC
>JAGBYG010000174.1 GCA_017628875.1 Clostridia bacterium | reverse complement strand
GTGCAGCTGATTCGTAATCAGCAGGTCGCAGGTTCGAATCCCGTCACCAGCTCCAAAAAGATAAGAGGTAGCTTTCGGCTACCTCTTATCTTTTTAGACCTGTATGGATTCGAACCTCTTGCTGTTGCAACGCAACAGCAATCATCTGCGCGCTACCACAGCATTTTATTCTACCACCCAATTATGCGCGCAAATATAGGTTCGTGAATCCCGTCACCAGCTCCAAAAACCATAGGGAGGCATCCGCCTCCCTATGGTTTTTTTAAGTTGTAAAGATGAAGAACCTATTGGTGTCGCAAGCGACACCAAAAATCTGCGCGCTATTGCCACATAACATTATACTGCCCAATTATGCGCGCAGATATAGGTTCTGAATCCCGTCAGTAATCTCTCCCTCCACCGTGCCTTCGCACGGTCCCCCTCCCTCCTCAGAGGGAGGCAAGGAGCGCAGATATAGGTTCTGAATCCCGTCATGGCTTTGCAGTGAAATATTTCGCCAATGGCGAAAGGTTAAGGTAGAAATTTGCCAAAGGCAAATTTCATTTTTAATTAGGGAGGCTTCCGCCTCCCTATCGTTTTTTTGAATCCGATCAGCAACTCATTTTTGCATTTATCGAGTTGAATCCTTCGTTATCACTTGTTCGACAAATTGGAATTTGTCACTATATGTCAATCGTTCAAAGCGTCAAACAATATTTTCTTGCTTCGCACAAGGTTCAGTCCGAGCAGAAAAACTATTATGCATACGGCAGAGCCGAGAGCGACGTTCATAATCAATATCTCGGTTTCGGTCATTCCCTCAAAAGATACAAGCATTGATCGTTGCAATGCGAAGATGGAAACAAAGGCATCCGCAAAAGATATATTTCGTAACGTTATGAGTGCCCCCGATGTACTGCGACGAGATTTTACAAGATTGATTGTAGCGAGCGTAATTTTAGTAAAGGCATAAGTTGCCATGGCAATCATTACGATCATATGATATTCGTGCCCTCTGTCACGAACTACCGACAGAATAACAGTTCCGGAAAGAGGAATGGATAATACCATCAGCATCCATCCTGTGAACTTGGTAATAAACTGTTCCTTTGACTTGGTACAGAGCACCGTAAAGCGAACGATGCTTAAAATCAAGTAATAAGTGCCAAGTGTTAATAGCCACCACGAGCTGGACACAATACCAAATACAAGATGGTATGCACCGAAGGCAACATTAAAAATCAAGCTGACAAGTGCGAATTTAAGCGTTTTATCCATTGATGTTTCTCTCGCCAAGCACACAATCTGTGATAATCTTGATTACTGTATCCATATCGTCGGAACACTTCTTATCGAGCCATTCCGTCACGATAGCAAACACGCCCATTAGATAGAATTTCATCATATAGGTGCGTTCTTTATCGGGAACGTGAAAGCGTGAGAGGATGGGGTCGAAGATATGGTTGAACATTTTGCTGTACACTTCATCCATATTCAAGGAATTGAATTGCTTGATAGCAACCTTAAATATACGCTGATTCTCCTTGATAAAGGTAAGATATGGTGTGAGATATTCGGATGTTACGAAAACTAAGTCACCGAGCTCACAATTTTCAAAGCGTTCCGCAATTCCTTTTGTATCAGCAGAATAATAAGCAAAGTGTTTATCAAGGATATATATGGTGGTTTCCTTTAATAAATCCGAAGTATTCTCATAATGTAGGTAAAATGTTGACCGATTTACCCCTGCAACATCACAGATTTCCTTGATGGTGATATATTCAAAGTCCTTCTTTTCAAGTAACGCAATGAGGGCTTCGTCCATTCTGATTGCCGTATTAAAGTATTTGCTTTCGTTTTTATTCATAAGACGCCCCCCTTGATAACTTACTTTCCTTCGCTGATCTCTCTAGCGAGTTCCACGATCTCATACGCATATTTCTTCTTGCCGTTTTCAAGCATCTTCTTATAAATCGGATAGTTGATACCTGTGCAGGTAAAGCCTATAATACCAATGATAATTCCGAGAACAGTAAGAGGAAGCGTGC
>JAGBYG010000173.1 GCA_017628875.1 Clostridia bacterium | reverse complement strand
GAAACGAGGTGCATTTACCGCTACGGAGTATAAAAAGGTAGCCGTTATCTTCAGCGTACATATCCCCATATTTTTCTGCCATACAAAACATAGAAACAACAGAATGTTGACAGGAATTTTCTCCATAGCGATAGAGATACTTCATCAATTTTTCCTTGTCTTCTAATGTGATTTTCTTGAAGTCGAGCATATAAATTTCTCCTTGGATTCGTTCTGCTTTCTTAATACGATTATTCTATTGTCAGAATATCAATAAATCCCGTTACTTCAAAGATTTCGTTAATGGTGTCGTTTACGTTCTTGATGATCATTTCACCCTGCTTGGTCATTACCTTCTGCGCCGCGAGAAGAACACGAAGTCCTGCAGAAGAAAGATACTCAAGAGCGGCAAAGTCAAGAACGAGCTTTTCCACTCCGTTAATGCTCTGCTTGAATTCCGCTTCGAGCTGAGGGGCGGTGGTGGTGTCGAGTCTGCCGACGATGGTGACAGTAAGTTCAGTTCCGTTGAGATTCTTTTCGATAGTCATTTTTTGATTCTCCTAATTTCTAAAATTTTTGTTTATTCCTTGATACAAACTGTCAAAACCTTGTATCCGTTTTCGTTATCGTACTGAATATCGGCGGCGCAATTCTTAATAATCATTTCGCTCAGCTCATCCAGCACCTTGAAGGCTTTATTTGTGATGTTGTGGCGCAGGACAACTTCCTTTTTGCCTGTTGTTTCTTCGTAGGCAACGGTCAGATTTACCATTCCCTCTCCGCCGATTGGCTGAAGACCTGTCAGCAGTTCCTCGGCGACAAGTCGAACACGATTTGCCACTTTGGGTGTAAATGCATATTTACTGCAATAAGAGGAAACCTGTGCAAGAACGGTATAAATATCAATGTCCTCTACGGTGGATTCGTATGTATAGGTTTTCAGCTTGCGTACAAAGGCAATCGTCTTCTCACGTTTCGGATGATTGAAAAACTCCAAAGGAGAAGCTTCCTCATAAACGCCACGATCGGCAAGGAAAATGATTTTACTTGCCACGTTCTTTGCAAAAGTCATTTCGTGAGTAACGATCACACAAGTCATACCATTCTTGGCAAGATTGCGGATAACCGCGAGAACCTCGTCAACCATCGTAGGATCAAGAGCCGAGGTGGGCTCGTCAAAGAGAATGATCTCGGGCTTCATTGCAAGGCAACGGGCGATAGCCACACGTTGCTTCTGACCACCCGAAAGCTGAGAGGGCATATAGTCGGCTCTTTCCTGCATACCAACCATACGAAGGTATTCCATGCCTTCCTTGATTGCCTGCTCCTTGGGGATCTTATTCACAAGCATTGGAGCCTTGATTACGTTTTCAAGAACAGTCAAGTGAGAAAAAAGATTGAAGCTCTGATACACCATACCCATTTTGCGGCGGATCTTGTCAATATCAGCACCTTTGGCTGTGATCTCATCACCGTCAATGAATATCTGTCCCGAGGTGGGCGTTTCGAGCATATTGAGTGAGCGAAGGAAGGTCGTTTTTCCGCAACCGGAGTTGCCGACGATAACGATAACGTCGCCCTTTTCAATATTCTCGTTAATGTTTTCCCAAATAAGGTTATCCCCAAAACGCTTGGTAAGATTTTT
>JAGBYG010000172.1 GCA_017628875.1 Clostridia bacterium | reverse complement strand
TGCTTATGGCTACGTTCAAACAAAGTAAATTTTTGAACATCGAAGCTTTAGCTTTGATGTTCGTAGTCCAAACAATAAAATACTCGTTGAAAACTCGTTTTCATAAGAGTGTTTTGTTGATTGAACCAATAATTTGCGAGCAAATTATTGAAAATTTACGTCGAGTTAGCACAAACCCACGCGATTGTTTTGCTCCGCTTTTTCAAAAGCGGAAGCCCGAGCGGCTTGAGCGGTCTTAACTCAACTAACTCCCCGATAAATCCAAATTTATCAATTATTCCTTAGTTCCCTCAAGGAAATAAGAAGCCTCCATATCGGCAACGCTCACCGCGAAAGCAAGCGGAAACATCTCAAACGCTTTGCTCACATTGTTCATCTCCTGCGGAGTAACATCAGAAAAGCCCATATGATAACGAATAGCAAACGCCTCATCACGAGTAAGACGCATAAATCCAGACACAATATAAACGCTCTTTTCTCCGTGGCCATAGGGAAGCTTGTCATCAATCGTGTAGAAAGGAACGCTCTTCCAAATACCGTTTTCCTTTACGTTTCGAGTGGACTCAACATAGAAATCCACCTTGCAAAGATCGTGAAGCAAGCTAACAATAGCAATGCTTTCGTCAGAGTAATAGTCAACCCCGTAAACGTCTTTCATTCGAGGACGGTTCATAATGTCAACAAGACAATCGTAAACGTTCAAGCTGTGCTCGCACAGGCCACCGGGATAGGAGCCGTGAAAACGCGTTGACGCAGGAGCAGTAAAGAAATCAGAAGAGCAAAGATAGTCCAAAAGCTTCTCGGAACCTTCCCTCTTTATATTCGCCTTGTAAATTTCAATAAATCTCTGTTTATTTTCAAGAATACCCATAAAAACCTCACAAAATATTTTATTAATATAATTATATCACGAAAAATACCCAAAATCAATATCCTTTTTGCT
The DNA here is from genome assembly GCA_017628875.1 of Clostridia bacterium. Taxonomy (GTDB): domain Bacteria; phylum Bacillota; class Clostridia; order Oscillospirales; family CAG-272; genus RGIG4608. The sequence goes on along the minus strand of JAGBYG010000172.1, from coordinate 9,030 downwards.
CTTTCCCACCAATTTTCAATATCTCCAAGAATTAATCAATTAAAGAATACTAAAAAAGCACAGTTCGAAACGAACTGTGCTTTTTTTCATCCCCCGCCCAACCGTGTGCCAAGAAATATAGAACCCTGTATTCAGGGCGGTGTCCTATCGTTACCTTTACTGCTCCCAACGTCCGACACATCTTTGAGGACAAGTCAACTCTAAAGAAGGCGGGAGGTCTGCAAACCAGTACCGAATTTATTTCGGACTCCTTTAATCAAGTGTAGGTTCAATCACCTTAACATCACGTATTGCGCAGGATTTTTTACTCAATTAATTATCTTTCAGCGTCGTAGTCGATCTCACTTGCAAAAAGATCGTCAAAATAATCTGCAACTCTGTCAAATTCAGCATCATCGTCGATGGATACAAGAGTTTCCTCACCGTCCTCAACAACGCTCTTCAAGATTGTGTACTCACAAAACTCCTTATCGGGATCATCCTCTGCAGGAATAAATGCGTAATACTGATTGCCATTTAATTCAGCAGCGCCGATAAGCTCAAATTCTCTTTCAACACCCTCCTCGTCAACAAGGGTGAAAAATTCTCTTTCTATATTATTAGTTTCCATATTGAAAATCTCCTTTATTAGTGTAACTTTATTTTACTAAATTTATTCTCGTTTGTCAATAGATTAATAATCAAAATCCAAAATTTGTGCAAGTATCATATTACTGACCTCAAAACCGCGCTCGTTAAGAGCAATTCTATCGTCATTTTGCCAAAAATACCCCATTTTTTCGAGTTTTTTCACTTTTTCACCGTATTTCACATCAAAATCGATGCCAAAACGATGCAAAAACTCAGATTTTGAGATACCCTCACTCGTCCTGAGCCCAAGCATAAGAAACTCAAATTCCCTCTCGCTCTCGCCAATCACAAGCTCGTTTTCAACGCACTCACCCGAAAGATATTTTGCCATATCCTTCGTATTTTCAAGTCTTTTTCCACCGAAATCCGAATGTGCCGCAACTCCCAAGCCAAGATACTCGTCAAGCCGCCAATACTTTGAATTGTGTCGACTTTCCCTATCTTCTTTTGCAAAATTGCTTATCTCATAGTGAGAATATCCCGCCTCTTTCATAAGCGAAACCACGTTTTCATACATACTCGCAACCACGTCATCATCGGGGATAATATATCTATCCTGCAATCTGTAAAGCGGAGTTCCCTCCTCTAACTGCAAGGAATAAATCGAAATATGCTCAGCACCAAGCGAAATAAACTGACGAAGCGAAATTTCAAGACTTTCCATCGTCTGCGACGGAATACCAAACATCAAATCCACACTAATGTTCTCAAATCCCGACTCGCGCGCAGCAAAAAATGTGCGCTTTGCTTCTTCAAAGGTGTGCCGTCTGCCGATCAACTTCAACTCGCTGTCAATAGCACTCTGAATACCAATCGATAACCTGTTAACACCAATCCTGCGCAACTGTGCAAAATATCCCTCAACACCGTAGGGGGCGACGTCCTCGACGTCCCGCAAATCCAATCCATCTCCGTAGGGGACGGCCTCCTCGACGTCCCGTTTGCTTATCATCGGATTACACTCTAACGTTATCTCAACGTCCTCGCAAACCACAAAATTCTCGCGCAACGCACTCAAAATCCTGCCAATTTGCTTCGAACTCAATAAACTCGGCGTACCGCCACCAAAATAAATCGTATCAACTAAATATTCCTTTGTCCCTCTCGCTTCTATTTCTTTCAAAAGCGCAGAAACATACTCCTCGCGCTCACCATCACTTCTGCTCACAAACGAACAAAAATCACAGTAAAGGCACTTCGTCCTGCAAAACGGAATATGTATATAAATCCCCAAGAAACTTGGGGATTTATCATTGTTTTTAATAAAATCAATCATTGTCATCAAGCTTAAGTACCGCCATAAACGCTTCGGGAGATACCTGAACACTACCGAGCTGGCGCATCTTCTTCTTACCTTCCTTCTGCTTTTCAAGGAGCTTCTTCTTACGCGTAATGTCACCGCCATAGCACTTTGCAAGAACGTCTTTTCTCATTGCCTTAACGGTCTCGCGCGCAATAATCTTTGAGCCAATAGCCGCCTGAATGGGCACTTCAAAGAGCTGACGCGGGATATTCTCCTTGAGCTTCTCCGCAATTCGTCTTGCTCTCGCATACGCCTTCTCCTCGTGAACGATGAACGAAAGTGCGTCAACCTGCTCTCCGTTGAGCAAGAAATCGAGCTTAACAAGATCGCTCTTGTTATATTCGTCAAGCTCATAGTCAAGAGAAGCGTAACCGCGCGAACGACTCTTGAGCGCATCAAAGAAATCATAAATAATCTCGTTAAGAGGCAATTTATAATGAAGCTCAACACGGGTTGTATCAATGTATTTCATATCAATGAAGATACCTCGTCTGTCCTGACAAAGATCCATAAGACCGCCCACATATTCGGTGGGAGTGATAATCGACGCCTTAACAAGCGGCTCATAAGCCGCCTCAATCTCGTCGGGAGAGGGATAATTTGAGGGGTTGTCAACCATTACTTCCTCGCCGTTGCGCTTTTTAACTCTGTAAATAACGCTTGGCGCGGTTGTGATAAGGTCGAGATTGAACTCTCTTTCAAGTCGCTCCTCAATAATCTCCATATGAAGAAGTCCAAGGAATCCGCAACGGAAACCAAAACCGAGCGCAATCGACGTTTCGGGCTCAAAGGTGAGTGCAGCATCATTTAATTTCAACTTTTCAAGCGCGTCACGAAGGTCGCCATATCTTGAGCCATCTGCAGGATAAATACCCGCATAAACCATGGGCTGTGCTGCCTTAAAGCCGGGGAGTGCCTCGCTTGTAGGATTGTCCACAAGTGTGATGGTATCACCGATTCTCGTGTCGCCAACACTCTTAATAGAAGCGGTAAAGTAACCAACCTCACCGGAGTGAAGCTCACCGCAGGACTTAAGTCCAAAGGGCTCCATTGTACCAACGTCAACCACGTCATACGTCTGCCCTGCACTCATCATCTTAATCTTATCTCCTACCTTGAGTGAACCGTCAATAATCTTAACGTAAACAACAACTCCAAGATACGAGTCATAATAGGAGTCGAAAAGCAATGCCTTGAGGGGCTTGCTTTCATCACCGGTAGGCGCAGGAATAAGCTCAACCACAGCATCAAGCACGGATTGAATGTTTAAACCCGTCTTTGCGGAAACTGCAGGACATTCCTGCGCTTCAATACCGATAATATCCTCAATTTCGTCGCGGCAACGTTGAATATCTGCACTTGGCAAATCTATTTTGTTAATTACAGGTACAATTTCAAGGTTGGCATCAACCGCCAAATAAGCATTTGCAAGCGTCTGCGCCTCAATTCCCTGTGTCGCGTCAACAACAAGTAACGCGCCCTCGCACGCGTTGAGCGAACGCGATACCTCGTAGTTAAAGTCAACGTGACCGGGAGTGTCAATAAGATTGAGAACGTACTCTTCACCGTCGGGCGCAGTATAGTCAAGCTTTACCGCACGCGCCTTGATGGTAATACCTCTCTCCCTCTCAAGGTCCATATTGTCAAGAACCTGCTCCTCCATCTCACGCTTCGTGAGAGTCTGCGTTGCTTCGAGAATTCTGTCCGCAAGTGTGCTCTTACCGTGGTCAATGTGAGCAATTATTGAAAAATTTCTAATGTGTTTCTGTCTTTCGTTCATTTTATATTTCCTTAAGGTTAGTTTATAAAGATGTTCTTTTTCGAGAAAAAGAACCAAAAAGCTTTTAATCGTTTTAAGAAGTAAATCTCGCGCAAATCGTGTTGCTTTATAAAGTAAAGCAACACATAACGATTTTCTCGGTGTAGAACAGGCACCTCGAAAATCTATGATTTGCTACTGCAAAGTATAGACATATTGCTATCAAAACGGCAACGCACTAACAAAGTAAATTTAGAAAAGCAAATCTTTGATTTGGTTTTCGTAGTACGAATAATAAAATAGCCGTTGAAAATTTATTTTCATAAGGATATTTTATTGTTTGTACCGATAAAACACTCGTGTTTTATCGAAAATTTACGTAGAGTCAGCACTAACCCACGCGATAGTTTTGACCCACTTTTTCAAAAGTGGGAGCCCAAGCGGCTTGAGCGATTTTTCTTTAACTATCTATTCATCAAACTCCAAATAGTCAAAAATTCTGTAAATATTACCCGCGCCCATAATAACGAGAGCATCACCCGGGTAAAGTGTCGAATGAAGCTCATTTGCAACGAATTGGAGGTCGGGTGCATATTCCGCCTTGTCTCCAATACGAATAGCAAGTGTCTTGCCGCTTATTCCAAGGTCATCGGTTTCTCTTGCGGGATAAATATCAGCAACGTAAACTCTATCCGCAGCATCAAAGCTCTTTGCAAAATCATCCATAAGAGCATAGGTTCTGCTAAAGGTGTGTGGCTGAAAAACGCAGAACAATCTTTGAATATCGTCGCGCTTTTTAAGACCCTCAAGAGTTGTTGCAACCTCAGTGGGATGATGACCGTAATCGTCAAACACAAGTGCCTCGTTTATACTTCCCTTGTATTCCATTCTGCGCTTTGCACCTTGGAATTTAGAAAGTCCCCTTGCAATTTTTTCAGGATCAAGACCTGAAACGTGAGCTGCCGCAAAGGTAGCAAGAGCATTGTAAACGTTGTGCTCACCTGTAACAGAAAGCTTAACGTGAGCGATAAACTCGCCCCAATGCATAATATCAAATTCGGCAAATCCTTTGGGATAATGAATATTTATTGCCGTGTAATCTGCGCTCTTGCTTTCAACACCAAACGTCACTATTTTACCCGCATAGCCATCAAGAGCTTCAGGTACGTGCTCATTGTCAATATTGGCAATAACCATACCGTTATCACCGGTAAGGGAAGCAAATCTTGAATAAGAATAGCAAACCTGTTCAATGCTTGAAAAATAGTCTACGTGATCCAGCTCAATGTTAAGAATTATCGCAAGAGAGGGGTTGAAGTCAAGGAATGAATCCATATACTCACACGCTTCGAAAATGAAGTTTTCACTCTTACCTATTCTATAAGCGCCGCCCATCGCGTCAAGCTCCGCGCCTGAAAGCACGGTGGGGTCACCATCAGCTTCCATAAATACTGTGGCGCACATAGAGGTACAGGTACTTTTTCCGTGCATACCGGAAACGCCTATTCTGTTTTTATATCCAAGCATCAAATATCCAAGATAGTCCGCACGCGAAATGCACGGAATATCTCTCTCTGTCGCTCTGAGGTATTCAGGGTTGTCGGGTGAAATTGCAACCGTGTACACAACGGCATCGTAATCTTCCATATTGTGGGCATCGTGCGAATAAAAAATCTCAATGCCCTCTTCCCTCAATCTTTCGGTCAAGGCAGTCTTTTCTCTATCCGACCCGCCAACGCGATAACCTTGCAAATGTGATATGTGTGCAAGGGAAGACATATTTATTCCGCCGATACCGATAAAATAGATGCTCTTGCAATTTTTAAGCATCGAGCGTATATTTTCAACTCCATAATGTGTGTTGGGAGTAGCCATAATTCATCCTTTCAGTAAAAATAAAAAAGTTCACAATTTGTTTTTGTTTGTTCATAAAATATTTATAAAAAAATAATTTTTGATATGCATAATGGTAATAAATGGGGTGTAAAATAGGAGTAATCCTATCTTTTAGAAAAACACAACAAAGGAGACTCATATGAAAATTACAGACATCAAAATCAGAAAGACATTTTCAGAAGGACCTATGAGAGCAATTGCATCAGTAACCTTTGACCATCAGCTTGTAGTTCATGACATTAAAGTAATTTACGCAAAGGAAAAATATTTCATCGTAATGCCAAGTCGCAAAAATCCCGATGACACTTATCGCGACATCGTGCATCCCATCAATGCAGAATTTCGCGCGTTGCTTGAGGAATCAGTAAAGGCGGCATACGACGCAGAGCTCGAAGCACTTGCAAACGCACCTGAAAGCGAAACCGTATAATATTTTACAACCGACTGCCACACCTTTGGGTGTGGCAGTTTTTTGTTAATTTTTAACTATGTTATGATATTTGCCGTGGGAAAACAAAAATCCATCATCAGAGAATGATAAATTACCAAAGCTGCCGTTAAAATCACCAAGTGAGCCGGGATTAAACAAAACCAAATCCCTTTCCACTCCCCTGATGCTTCCCTTTTTAATATATTCAAGTGTCGGCACGTGGGTGTGACCGAAAAGAGCAATATCCGCATTTTCAGCTGCCGCCGCGCGACAAAGCTCCTCCCTATCGTATTTAACGTTAAGCGTGTGCCCGTGAGTCATAAATATCTTGTGATTTCCAAAAGAAATCGTGCGATATAAGGGGATTTCCTCGCCGTATGGCGAAAAATATATTCCAATGTCGCAATTTCCTCTAACGGCATAATTAATTATATTGTCATATTCTCGACACAAAAACAAATCATTAAGTCCATCGCCAAGAAAAATAACGTTCAAAACCTCTTTTTCAGAAAGCAATTTTTGTCTGTACTCAATAATCTCGCTAAGTCGCGTTGCCATTCCGTGCGTATCAGAAACAATAAGAATATCCCGCACCATTATCTTTTATTTTGAAATCTTCTTGCCGCTCTCAAAACTACAGGGTCGGTAGATATTGGCTGACACGCCTTGGGTGTTGAAAGAGTTACTGCATCCTTAGCAACCGAGAAGGTCACCTTGCCCTTTACTCTTTCAATTTCTCCGTCAACGGAAATATCAGTAGGGCGATAGAAAACAAGCTCGGCATTTTTACATTTCTTATATGCAAACACATCGGGGATTCCCTTTTCTGTAAGATGCGTGCCTGCCTTATAGTAACCCAAAATTTTAATAAAGGTCATAAGCGGAATTTTATCAATAATACAGCAATCGATAATGCCGTCATTAAAGCTCGCAGCGGGAGCTGCCCTATATCCGGCACCGTAAAAGCGACCGTTTGCAAAAACGCACGCTTGGAATTTATCACCCTTTAGCGGAACGCCGTCAATATAAACTCTTCCGTTAACTATTGCGGAGTCAAATTGAGTTATTTTTTGTACAATACCTGCGGTATATGCGAGCTTTGAGGGAACAAACAAGCTTCTTCTGTTAAGAGAAACCTGCTTTGCAACCTCGCAGTCAAATCCCGTGTTAATAAGATTTACAGCATATTTGTCATTATATTTAAGAAGATCCATCTTCCTTGTTTCACCGTCAAGCTGGGCATCAATATTAAAGAACTGTTCAGGATGCTCAAAATTTCTCACAAAATCGTTACCCGTACCCATTGGAATAATACCAAGCTCCGCGTGATTAAATCCCACAAGACCCGATGCAACCTCTTTTATCGTTCCGTCACCGCCGCAAGCATAAAACCTCATCGGCTCGTTGCTGCTTTGACACATTTTTCTAACAAATTCGGTGGATTCACCCTGTCTTTCGGTAATATGAACCGCATAATAAACTTGACGACGATCGCAAACCTTATGAATTTCATCAATAAGATCGTGAAATTTAGTTCCCTTTCCTGCAGCAGGATTCATTATAAAAAAGTGTTTCATTTTACACCTCATCTTTTGCATTATTCATAAAATAATATTTTACCGCTTATAATTTTAACACAATATTGTCAATATGTCAACAATTTATTTCAAAGCATATAATTATATAATATAAACATTGTGTTAATTTTTAGGAGGTATTTTATGAATTTCGATAAAAAATCACTGTCAAAGCTTTCAAAATTGAGCGACGATGAGCTCACTCAAGTTATAAAAGAGCTTGCGCGCGAGGCAGGTGTAGGGGGCGACAATTTTAATGTCAGCAAAGGGGATCTTGCAAAAATTCGTACCTTTCTCACATTCGCAACCGACGAGCAAATAGCATCACTATTAAAGCAGTTTGGAGGCAAAAATCAATGAGTGAAAGCACCGAAAAAACAAGTGAAACAGCAAACCCCACACAGCTTATTTCCGCTCTGTTATCAAACCCAGAAACCCTTTCAAAATTGAGTGGAATTTTGTCAAAATTCACTACGGGCGAAAACATCACCAATTCCCCACCCCAAAACACTTTGGAAGCAAATGTCGACAACAAAGGCGCAGATAACAATGAAATTATCAACGCAAATAGTGACATATCCCCCACCGAGCCAATATCGAGCAATTCAAATTCAAACATTGATTTTTCAAAAATTGCCCCCATTTTTTCTATGTTAAATGCTCCTTCAAAAGCAAAAAACAATCGACAAATTGCACTCCTTTTAGCAATCAAGCCATATCTTTCTCCGCGTAGAAAGGAACTGATTGACAGCTTTATAAAAATCACAAATTTTAGCGAAATTTTAAAAAATATTAATCAACAAGGAGACTCGGATGTACCACAGTAAAAATGGATTTAACAGCGTCACTGTGCCCAAAAATTATTCGGGAAATGCCTTTAAAGTGATAGACGAAACCGAAAAACGGCACATCGAAAAAATATCTATTGAAGAAGATAATATAAGCAATGATTTTTCAACAAAAATTGAAGAAAAAATCGAAGAAAAAGACCCCAAAAATTCTTTTTTGAATTCTTTTTTGTCCGATATTTCAGTCGAAGACCTCCTGCTCCTCGGTATCATTTTCGTCATTCACCAAGATAACCCCAACGACTCAACTCTCCTCCTTCTCTTGCTATTGTTGTTGGCTAAATAAATTAAAGTTTAGCGGGGAGAAGTTACAAAGTAAAGAATTGGTCGCTTTTTGAAAAAAGCTCCGCAAAAACTTTTGTAGCGCTTTGCCCAACAGCAGTATAGTTTGAGCAGACTCCACAGACTCCACGCAACTCGCGTGACTCACTTCTTCGCGCTCGTCACAAATGTTTTTACCGCACGAGTGCGATAAAAACCGCGCCTTGCTACTCTGTTTATAGCCACAATATTTGCACAAATTTTCTTACAGCGGACAGTCGAGGACGCCTGTCCCTACAGCTACATTCAAACAAAGTAAATTTTAG
>JAGBYG010000171.1 GCA_017628875.1 Clostridia bacterium | reverse complement strand
TGTAACCGTGAAGTATGATAAAATTTTATAATGCCTTGTAATGTCTAATAATTTGAACTATATGGCTACATACGAAAGATTGCCTTAGAGAAGGCTCCTTCCGCAGAGGGAGCTGTCACCGTAAGGTGACTGAGGGAGTTTTCCCATTTGCTCAATGCAACTTTTTTAACTCCCCCATAAATCCCAATTTATATACTTGTCCTACGAAAAACAAAACAAGCATAGTTCTAAACAAAAAAATGCGCTCATATAATTAAGCGAAGCTAAATTTGGAGGTTAAGATATGAGCGAACATTCTATTTATAAGGATATAGCGCGCAGGACTGGGGGCGACATCTACATAGGCGTTGTAGGTCCTGTTAGAAGCGGAAAGTCCACATTTATCAAGAGATTTATGGAGTCTATGGTACTCCCTAATATCAAGGAGGGCTATGACCGCGACCGCGCGCGTGACGAATTGCCACAGAGCGCAGGTGGGCGTACTGTAATGACCACCGAGCCAAAGTTTATTCCCGACAACGCAGTGACTATCGAAATGGGCGAGGGCGAGCAGATGCGCGTTAAGATGATCGACTGCGTTGGCTACATCGTCCCCGACGCGCTCGGCACACTTGAAGAAGGTCAGCCAAGAATGGTACGTACACCCTGGCAGGTTGAACCAATGCCCTTCGTTGAAGCGGCAGAGCTGGGCACTAAAAAGGTCATCAACGAGCATTCGACCATTGGAATGCTCATCTCCACCGACGGTAGCATTGGTGACATTCCACGTGAGAGCTACGTTAACGCAGAAGAACGAGTAGTAAATGAATTAAAGGCAATAGGAAAGCCCTTTGCGATGATACTCAACTCCGCGCATCCGTCAGACCCAAAGTCCATCGCGCTCGCGTATGAATTGGAGGAAAAATACGGTGCTCCCGTTGCGCTTGTCAACTGCCTTGAACTTGACTCAGAGGACATCAAAAACATACTTGAAATGGTGCTTTGCGAGTTTCCTGTAACAGAAATTCGAATTAAGCTCCCAGGGTGGATGCAGGCGCTTGAAGCTAATCATCCAGTTAAAAAATCTATAACAGATTGCATTTGCAAATGCGCTTTGCAGGTCACAAAGGTCGGTGAAATTAAAAATGCCTTCGCTCCCCTTTCCGATAACGAATTTGTGAGACGCTTTGCCTTTGATCTAATTGATTACGGATGCGGTGGCGCGCGACTTTCAGTATTTTGCTCTGAAGAATTGTATTTCAAAGTACTCTCGGAGCTCACGGGATTTGAGATTGAAGGCGAGGAGCAGCTCGTTTATATACTTCGTGAATATTCCAAGAAAAAGAGAGAATTTGATCGCATCTCCGAGGCATTTTTTGAGGCGCAGGAAAAGGGATACGGCATCGTAATGCCCGACGCGAGTGCTCTTTCCCTTGAAGAACCCGAAATAGTTAAACGTCAGGGCGCTTACGGTGTCAAGCTCCGCGCAAGTGCACAATCTATTCATATGATTCGCGCAAATATTGAAACGGAAATTAACCCAATAGTTGGAAGCGAGGCGCAAAGCGAAGACCTTGTGAAATACTTGCTCGAGGAATTTGAGGAAGATCCCAAAAAAATCTGGGAATCAAATATGTTCGGCAAATCGCTCTATGAATTGATGAACGAGGGACTTCATACCAAGCTCGACCATATCCCTGAGCAATCGAGAAATAAATTATCTGAAACACTTGAACGCATTATCAACGAAGGTAGCAGCGGATTGATTTGTATCATTTTGTGATATTTTGCGTTTACAAAAGCAAAGACCTCGCAGTGCGAGGTCTTTTTCTATACATTTATTTCTTTTTTCTTTAATTTCAGCAAGAAAATTCCAAGGCAACAAAGAGATGCAATAGCGATACAAATATTGCTTATTCCCATTGAAATGCCTGCAGCTTCTGCACCGATTTCCTTATGGAAGGTCTGCAAATACCACAAAACAGGAATTCGGAATACGAAAACTCTGCTGATATTAAGCACCATCGTCATTTTCGTTTGTCCGAAGCCGTAAAGCACACCAAGAACTGCAGAATTGACTGCGAGCGCGAGAATTGAAAGCGAATCGTAACGATTTATGCTCTTGATAAGTGTCAAAAACAACTCGGAGTCCGCAGCCATATCATTTTGATTATAAAGACCGATTATCTCATCCTGCAAAATGAAGCGGATAAGAACATATCCCACAATACCAAGCGCAGTTGACATAAAAAACGAATATTTAAATGTCTTCATCGCGCGCTTGAAATTGCCAGCGCCAAGATTTTGGCTGATAATAGTTGACGTTCCCTCCTCAAAGGAGTTTAAAGAATTGGTTACAAGTCCGTTGATATTATTTGAAACACCAAGCGCACCCACAACAAGCGGGCCATATGCCTTGCACATTGCATTAATACTCACCTTTCCAAATGAGAAAATGAATTTTCCAAGGAAAATGGGCAAGGACATTGCAAGAATTTCACGGCATTCTTCCCTTTTGAGCTTAAATTCTTGGGGCTTAATAACGAATACGTTATCCTTTTGAAGCATCATTGAAAGAAGCACAGCAAACATTACTGCCTGACCAATAAGCGTTGCAATAGCCACCCAAACGATATCCCTCATATTCATTCCCCAAACAAAAAGGAAGGATAGCGAAAGCTTGATTATCATAGTCAAAATATTCAACCAAAGCATAATTTTGGTGTTCCCCTTCGCCTTTTGCATCGACATAAACACACTATTATAAAACATAAAAGCAAGGGTAATTATCTGCACAATAAAATAGCTCGTTCCAATCTTGATAAGCTCATCAGGTACGCCCGAAAGTCGCATTATGGGAACTGCAAACGGTATGCAAATACCGAGCAAAAGCGCAATCACTATGTTTGAAAGTCCTATGGTTTGGTTGGAGTGAAAACGTGCCTTATCCATATCTCCCGCACCAAAAAGTCGCGCCACAATAATTCCACCGCCCGCGGCAAGTCCTGATCCGAGTGATGACAAAAGGTGTTGAATTTGCGAAAGAGATGCCACTGCGCTAACACTTGTAGGATTAATTTTTGAAACTACTACCGCGTCTATAATTGCATAAAATGAGTTGAAAAGATTATAAAGAAATATTGGTGCGCAGATACTGATAATGGTAATCCAAAGATTACCGTTAAGTATTCTATCCCTGCGCCTTAAATCCTTTGCACTTACCATTTATTTTGCCTCCGAGAGTTTAAACAAAAGCTCTTTCATTTCTTCGTGAGTTGCAACAATATAATCGGCAGAAACGCACAAATCGGGATATTTACCCGACTGCTCGGTTTCGATGTACACGGTTTTAAGACCGGCTTCGCTTGCACCGAGAACATCGTCGTGAAGATCGTTTCCAACATAGAAGCATTCTTCTCTTTTAAGTGAAAATTTTTCAAATGCAATCTCAAAAATTTCAGCACACGGCTTTTTCACACCCGCGTCACTTGAGATGAGAATACCGTCAAAAAGTGGCTTGATTCCGAGTTCATCAAGCTCGTCAAGAGTGAAACAACTCTGCGCGTTGGACACAAGATAAACACCTGCACCACGCTCTTTAAGTCCTTTTAAAATTTCAACAACATAAGGGAAAAGGCGAAGCTTTTGGCGCGACAAAAGGCGAAATTCCCTTGCAAGCTCCTTCGCTTTTGCCTTGCTTGCTCCACGATTTTCGAGCATTTTCTCAAACACGTTCAAAAGGTCAAATTCAACGAATTTGTGGGCGCGAGCATCAGCATATTCTTTGCATATTTCGTGATATTCGTCTTTTACTTTTTTTACGTCGCTTTCGCCCAAAAGCCACGCAAATCCAAACCAGAGTGACTGTAATTCTTCGTCAGTTTTTATATCGGCAAGTGTGCCGTAAAGGTCAAATAAAAAATTCATATTTCAAAAATCTCCTTACCAAATAAACGGTAACATTCTGTATTTTACTTTTTGTTTATATTCTTCGTACCCGTCAAGCTCGCGGGTGAGAACTTGTTCCTCATTCCTTATTCGTGCTGCGATGATGAATGGATATGCCAAGAAAACAACAAAAGAAATAACTGAGCCAAGTACCAAGGGCATTGCCATAAAAAGCAATATCGTTGCAAAATACATTGGATGACGTACTATGCCGTAAAGCCCGGTGGATATTACCTTTTGCCCTTCAACCACCTTAACGGTTCTTGAAAGGTAAACGTTCTCACGCAAAACCTCGGCATAGAGAACGTATGCAACAATAAATACTACCGATGCCGCGATATTTACTGTGAAAGGTAATTTTATCCAACTAAAGCGGAAATCAAGTCCTGCAAGAACAAATCCTAAAATGAACATAAGTCCGCTTAATTTAACCACAATATTTTGCTCTTTTTCCTTTTCCTTAGCATCAAGTCGACTTGCAAGGAGGGATGGAGATTTGAACATCATTACGACACCCGCAATAAACATTGGAACGAAAAGTATTCCCATAAGCAACCATCCACCTGCAAAATCAAACGTGCCTGCAGGCAAAAATATGAGTGCGCCAACGAGCACCACTCCAAGCGTGAATTTTATGATTGCTTGAATGAATAGTTTTAATGTCATAATTCTCTCCCTTATCTATCAGTAAAATATTATATACAATTACCTTATATTTTAGCATTTCTGTAGAGTATTGTCAAGTGTTGCTTAGAAATTCAAATTTTGATTTGTCGAGCAGTTGCCTTCTCCAGCGGAGAAGGGTGATGGTGGATGAGGAGAGCACCATTTAGTACTCTTCAAGCGCAAATCAGTACGGTTTCCTTAAAGAATATGCAGGTCAGGAAATTACTGTTGAGATAGTTCCTTGTAACTGGAACGGTAAATCATACTGGGCAGGTTGCGTTATCGCAGTTAGAACCGCTGACGGTAAAATTTGCAACGAACTTAACTTTACAACAGGTAAATAAGGCAACACAAAAAAGGTGCTCAAACGAGCACCTTTTATTTTTAGTCCAAGCTATATATGTAATGAATTGCGTTTTTCGAGATAATATCCGAAATATCCTTTCCGTGAGCAAGTCTGTCGCGCACAGCGGTGGAGCTTATCTCTCTTGCTCCCTCATCGCAGGGAAAAAACACGGTTTGCGCGTTGGGATTTCTCTTAAAATTGAATTGCGCCATTTCAAATTCATATTGATAATCCTTATAGTCGCGAATTCCTTTAACTATCACGTTTGCATCAAGACGAAGCGCAAGCTCCCAGAGCATTCCGTCATCAAAAATAACCTCAACGTTGGGAAGATGCGCAACTGAAAGACGCGCTATCTCCGTTCTCTGCTCGCGCGTGAACATATATTGTTTTGTATCATTTATCATCACCGCAACAAAAACTTTATCAAAAAGCTTTGCTGCGCGCTCAATAATATTTATGTGTCCGACTGTCATCGGGTCAAAGCTGCCCGGTACAACTGCAATATTCATTCTTTTTCTCCACTCTTTTTAAGTACGGAAATATGTGCAATTCCGTGCTTCATTGTTTTAATAACTTCAAAATTTGATTGATTTTTCTCATTCAAAAACTCAAATCTGTCACTTTCGCACACTATATAGGAGGTTTCCTTTATCAATTCTCTCTCTAAAAGCAATGAAAGTGCATCGTTTATAAGCTCGCTCGCGTATGGCGGATCAAGAAAAACAATATCAAACTTTTCCGTGCCATTTTGTCTTTTGAGAAATGAAATTGAATCAGTGCAAAGTGCATTTGCACCCTCAAGTCGGGTCTTTTGAATATTCTTTTTGATGATTTCAAAAGCGCGTTTACCACTATCTACAAGATATGCGCTTTTTGCTCCGCGGCTAAGTGCCTCAAGACCCATCTGTCCCGAGCCGGCAAAAAGATCAAGCACCACTCTTCCTTCAATTTCAAATTGAAGCATTGAGAAAATGGCTTCCTTTGACCTTTCACTCGTCGGACGAGTGTCAAGACCATCAAGTGTGTCGAGTTTTATTCCCTTTGCTTTGCCCGTAATAATCCTCATAAATCAAACTCCGTTTTTGTAATAATCTATTATCGCTTGAGCATCGTTTTTGCTAATTCCCTTCACAGCACAAAGTTCATCTAAACTTGCATTTTTGATAGTGGCAATACCACCAAAATGAGCCAAAAGTGACTTTGCTTTTGCGCTTCCAATGCCCTTTATTTTTTCAAGTGATGATTTTTTTATGGTTTTGGATTTCGCGTTGCTCATTTTTGAAACGGTGTATCTGTGAACTTCCTCTTGAATTCTAAAGATAAGCCCATAAACCGCTTGCTCACGCGCGATGCTTATTTCTTCGCTCTCCGTACAAAGTGCACGCGTTTTGTGGAAATCGTCCTTTACCATACCGAAAATGGGAATATCAATTTCCATCTCGTTCAACACCTCGCGCACGGCACCAACGTGCGTTTTACCACCGTCGAGCAAAATCAGGTCGGGATATTCTCCCATCGAGCCCTGCGTATCAGAAAGATGCTTAAGTCTGCGACGTAGGGTTTCGCGCATACACGCATAGTCGTCTGTTCCCTCAACCTCGCGAATATTAAAGCTACGGTAGTCGCTTTTTTTCGGCTTACCGTCAACGTAAACAACCATTCCGCCCGTTTTATGCTCTGCGCCAAGGTTTGAAATATCATACGCCTCAATCCTTTGAGGAATGCTTTCAAGTTCCAAAAGCTCGGCAAGACGGAACAAAATGGAATTATCCTTTTCATATTCCTTAACGTAAACCTTCGCTTTTTCGCGCGCGTTGTCGAGAATCATATCACAAAGCTTTTTCATCTCTGCTCTTTGCGGTGTCCAAAGTGTAATCTTTCTGCCGCTTTGTTCGCTCAAAAAACTCGAAAGAAGCTCGTTTTCAACACTTACGGTATCGTCAAGCACAATTTTCTTCGGAATTGAATCTGAATGTGAATAGTAGTCCACCAAAAACGTGGTAAGAGATGCTTCATCAAGAATTTTATCTGCGCCAAAAATATAATCGTTTTTGCTATTTAAAATACCCTCTCGCACAGAATAAATCGCAAGAGCCGAGCAAAGCTCGTCAGAATAAAGTGCAATAACGTCATATTCTGCATCGGGTGAGTCAACAACCTTCTGCTTTTCCCTGATTTTTTCAAGCGCACGAATGGTATCACGGCATTTAATTGCTGCTTCATACTGCTCTGCTTCACTATAGGCATACATCTTTGCTTCAAGTGAAGATATTGCCTCTCTTGTATTTCCCTTAAGTATATCAATCGCGCATTTTATAAGCTCGTTATATTCCTCTGCACTAACGTGTCCCATACAAACTCCGCAGCATTGCTTCATTTGATAATATAAACACTCCCTGCCCTTGCCTATATCTCTTGGGAAGGAAAGCTTACAGTTGGGAATACCTAGTGTCTTATTAAGAAGAGACATAATGCCAAACACAGTTGACGCGCTTTGATATGGACCAAAATATTTCGCCTTATCCGCAAGTCGCTTTCTTGTAAACTGAATTTTCGGATATTCCTCATTGGTTATTTTAATATATGGGTACGTTTTTGAGTCTTTAAGACGAATATTGTAGCGCGGAGTGTATTGCTTAATAAGTGAATTTTCAAGTGAGAGCGCCTCAATCTCCGTATCGCAAAGAACGTAATCAAAATCAAAAACCGATGCTACCATTTTGGCGGTTTTTACATTCTTTTCGCTGTTTTGAAAGTACTGCGAAACGCGATTTTTAAGCTTTGCGCTCTTGCCAACGTATATAACCTTACCCGTCCTGTCGCGCATAATATATACGCCCGGACGAATTGGCAAACCATTAGCTTTTATCAATAATTCTGCTTTGGTTGGCAAAAAAAATCACGCTCCTTTCAAAAAAAATAGTTGAGATAAAAAGGTCGCTTTCAAATTTTGATTTGTCGAGCAGTTTGAACACACAAACTCTTGCCTCCCTCTGACGAGGGAGGTGTCACAGCTCGTCTGTGACGGAGGGAGAGACCGTTATTTAAAGTAACTTCAATTAGAAACTCTCCCTCACCCGCTAACGCGGGAGCTCCCTCGACAGAGGGAGCCGAGTGTTTGGGTG
>JAGBYG010000170.1 GCA_017628875.1 Clostridia bacterium | reverse complement strand
TCGGTGAGGGCAATAAAAGCAGGAGGAACGCTCATTGCCCACACCGCCCCGTCAAATGTTTCGTCTTTGAGATCAGCCGTAGGATACTGATGCACTCCGTCATTGAACACAGAGCCGACGACTCGGAAGTATTGACCTTCCTTCAAAAAGTCAAGCGGCGCAATGCTTCCACCGCTTATTGTAAATCTGCCAAAATGCTTGTCGCTGTCTTGACAAAAGTAATTGCGAATACTCGCACAAATGTCGGTTAGCATATTACGCCGCCTTTCTGTTTGCTATTGGTTACGCGCCCGCGATAGTACCAACAACGATACCGTCCTGTCTTTCAGGGAAGAAGGTAACGCCACTCATTACGAGATCCATTACTCTTGCGGTGTCATTGTCAGCGTACTCACGAATACCGATGTAGCCGGTCTCGTCGGTGGTAAGGTTGAATGCGGTCTTGATGTCGCCCGCGCCAACGTTTACGTAATAGAGAACGATGTTCTCCTTTGCGGTAGCAAAATACTTGCCCTGAGGTACAGAGCTGTTAAGGAATACATCACCGAGACCGAGGAAGTTCTTGATGTAGTTCATACCAAATACGGTCTGCATCTCAACTTGAGCCGCGCCGAGGTAATCAGCAACATCAAGGGGGTTGAGGAAATAAACAGTTTCAACTGCATCGTCCTCAAAGAGAACTGCGAGTTGACCCCAACCTTGAGCGAGAGCGGATTGAAGGTCTGCACCTTCTGCCTCGCCTGTGCCTGTGCCCATAAAGGTAAAGAGGTTGCCACGGATGGTCTTTTGAATGTCCTTAACCATCTTGTCGGTGGTTGCGCCTACTGCTTGGTCATAACCACCCTTGAGAATAGCCTCTGCGGTAGTACCCTTGCGCCACTTGTAGAGCTTAACCTCACCCACGGGAACCTCGGTGGTCTCATAGTGGGAAAGAGGAATAAGGTCGCCCTCTGCTACTGCGCCGCTTTCAAGCTCGCCTGTAACCTTGAGCATCTTGAGGGTTGCGCCCTCTTGTACTGCAATCTTGCGAGTTACGCCAAGAGCCTCAACGAGCTTTTGAAGATTGCCTGTGAATTGAAGGTTAAAGTCAACGACTCTAACTCTTGCAAGATCAGCTTGCATAATGGTGTTAGTTTCTACTGCCATTGTAAAATACCCTTTCAAAAATATTATTCATTCAAGCCAAACAATTGAGGATGTTTAGCCATTTCCGCACGACGAACCGCGCCGTCTTGAATCGCCAAGATTTCCTCTCTTGTTTTTCCTGTTCCGCTCCCGTTGTTTGCGGGAGGTGTGGCGGTCTGTGCGCCTTTAGTTACTGTGGTGGGAATAAATTCAGCCCACTCGGTTTTTGCGTTTTCGGAATGCTTATCAGCATCCTTGAGCTTACCGTCTTTGTCGAGATCGTAATCATCAAGGCTTGTGACCTTCATAATCGCATCAACTCGCTTTTCGGGGATTCCAAGAGCCTTGTACATCGCGCGAAGGGCGCGTTCCTTTGCTTGGTTGGTCTCCTTTGCGGTTTGAGCGGTCTTGTAGTCATCATATTCCTTCTTGAGGTTTTCATAGTCCGACTTTGCGACGGTCTCGCCGTTCTCGCTGTGCTTTGCGAGTTTGTCGTTCGCATCGTCCAACTGCTTTTGAACATCTGCGAGCTTTTCCGCATCCTTCTTGAAGCCGTCACGTTCTTCTTTCAAACTTTCAACGACCTCGACGTGTGCGTTAATGATTTCGTCAATCTTATCTGCCTCGATACCGAGCGCAGAAAGAAATTTGCGTGTGAATGCCATTACAGTTCCTTCCTTTCCTTCGGCGGTTTTACTTCACCGTTTAGGTATGTAATTTTAATTTACTATATTATAGCACAAATATTTTTGTTTGTCAAGTGGGGTA
>JAGBYG010000169.1 GCA_017628875.1 Clostridia bacterium | reverse complement strand
CTTAACACCACCCCCGAAAGCATCCGTCTTTCTCTCGGTGCGGCTGATATTGCAGATGGCAAAATCACTCCCCGCAAAGAGCTCAAGGACGCTGATTTCTCGGATATTTGGTGGGTCGGTGACAGATCGGACGGTGGTCTTGTTGCGATTCGTCTCATCAATGCTCTTTCGACGGGCGGTCTTTCTCTTACCACTACCAAGAACGGCAAGGGCAGACTCGCAGTAACTCTCCGTGGTCACTATTCCATCAAGGATCAAGAGACCGTGCCTATGGAATTTTACGTTTCCGAAGGTACAGAGGCGTAATTTAAAAACACAAATTTTAGGAGGATAAAAAATGAAATTCATCTTTGATTGTGAGGACGAGATTCTTCTCCCCTTCACTTATGACTTTTCGGAAGATGTCGAAAAGTTTTTGAAACTTACCAAGGTGCTTAACATCCGACAAAATCGTGATGCTTCACTTTCAATTAAGGAACAAGGCAAGAAAAATCTCAAGGATATGTTCCGCAGAGTCAGCAAGGAATATCCGAAGGAAACAAGCGAGCTTCTTGCGAAACTGTGGGTGCTTGAGGAAGGAGAGAAAGCTCCGAACGCTTTTACCACTTTCACCAAGATTATCGCAAACAAAGATGTTCTTGATTTTTTTACCTCATTGATGGGGTTGGCGCAGTAATATATAAAAACTGCCTTTCCACCATTGATTTATCAAAAGTCAAAATATTTGGACGGGGATATGTTACGGATATGTGCATATCCCTTTTCAAAAAAGAACGATGCACCTTTTATATTGCCGAATGTCTGCGTATGATTACCGAAAACACGGCGAAAAGCGTGGGCGGATCTTATATCACGGCGCGGCTTGAAGATATATTTTATCCTCAACCCGTCGAAGAAAAGAGCGCGGATGATATAATCGGCGGCATCAAAGGTAAAATTGACACATTGAGAGGTGGTTAATTATGAATTTATTCGAGTTGTTCGTCAAAATTGGCGTTGACGATCAAGCGAGTAACAACCTTTCCAATATCACCGACAAGCTCGGAAACGGATTAAAAACTGCGGCACAAATCGGTACAGCCGCTGTATCAGCCGCCGCCGCAGGAATTGCCGCCCTCACAAAAGCGGCGGTTGATAATTATGCCGAGTATGAGCAATTGGTCGGAGGCGTTGAAACGCTTTTCAAGGACAGCGCAGACACCGTAAAAGATTATGCCGATGAGGCGTATAAGTCTGCGGGTCTGTCAGCCAACGAATATATGTCCACCGTCACAAGCTTTGCGGCTTCTCTGCTTCAATCAACGGGCAGAGGCGCACAAACTAACCTTGAACAGTTAGAGGCTGACCTTGAGGCGGAAATAGAGGCTACAAAAGCCGCTCACAAGCAACAGCAAACAGAGCTTTCAAATAGGCTTGACCTTGAGATCGCAGAGTACAAAGCGGCGGCTGATGCTAAAATAGCAACGATCGACAAAGCCAACAAAGAAGAAATTGCAGAAGCAAAAGCGCAAAAAAATGTGATGATCGCGCAACTCAAGGCTCACAAAAAAGAAGAACTTGAAGAATTAAAGGCTTCTCAAAAGTTGCAGATCGCGCAAATGGAGCTTGCTTTAGACGATCAACTTGCTTTGGCTGAAGCGGCAAATATGCGAAGCGTTCAAACAGCAGAGAGCCAACAACGCGCAACAGAGCTTGCCAATATGGCTGTCATTGATATGGCGGATAATGCCAACAAGCTCGGTAGCTCGATTGAGTCCATTCAATTGGCTTATGGTGGATTTTCAAAGGCGAATTTCACAATGCTAAAAGGATATTTGGCGGCTTGATTGGTAACAATCAAGAGTTTATTGCGGTATTAAGCGGGAAGGCTGAAATGCTAATCCGAACCGAAGGCTATACAAAGTATAGTCAGGGGCAACGCATAGGGAGTGAAAAGATATAATCTCCCCACGAGACCGCAACACCCCACCGCTCTGCGAGGGTGAAAAGATATGCTGAACTTGTGCGAATAGAAAGCATAAGAACATAGGGATAAAAAGCCTTATGGGTAACAAATTGGGATAACCTAAAATTGGGCTACGGCGGCACGAAGACCGAAATGCAACGTCTTATCAACGATGCAAATGCGGTCAAAGAAGCCAACGGCGAGATGGCTGATCTGTCTATCGACAGTTTCGCAAACATAGTCGAAGCAATTCACATCGTGCAGACCGAAATGGGAATCACGGGTACAACGGCTAAAGAAGCATCGGAAACTATTTCTGGTTCGGTTGCTTCTATGAAGTCGGCGTGGCAAAATCTTATAACGGCGTTCGCTGATGAAAATCAAGACCTTGGCGCGTTGGTTGACAAGTTTGTATCATCGTTTGACACCGCGCTTGATAACCTTTTGCCGAGAATTGAAGTTGCGCTCGGCGGAATATCAACATTCTTTCAAAAAATTACGCCTATCATAATTGATAAGCTTCCTTCGCTTACAAGCACCATTGTTGATGGTTTGCTTGGTAGCGTAACGAATTTTTTAACCTATTTTGGTGAAGTTTTGCCCGATTTGATAGGGGCGTTAGTGCCTATAATTGCAGAACACGCGCCTAAATTGATAAGGGCGGGAATTGAACTTACCCAAGGGTTGGTATCGGGATTTGTGCAAGCAATAGCAGAACCCGATGTGCTCAATACTATTTTTCAAACTATTAAAGAAATAGCGGAAATAATGATTGAGCGGAGAATCGAAATGGTCAAAGCGGCTATCAGCTTTGTTAAATCTTTGGCTGATGGATTGGTTGATAACATTGATGAAATCGTTCCAAAAGTCAAAGAGTTTGTCAGCAAAGCGGTAGATTTCGTATCACAAAATGCTTCTGCTTTTATCGAGTCAGCAAAAGAATTTTTATCAGCCATAGGTGTAGGAATCGTTGACAACGCCGAAAACATCGTTCCAAAGGTTAAAGAATTTTTATCAAAAATTGTATCTTTCGTATCACAAAATGCTCCTATATTAATCGATGCGGCGTTAAATATCGTTCAAGGCATAGGAGGTTACATTTCCGAAAACGCGAAAGAGATTGTATCGGGAATTAACGATTTTATGAGCAAAATCGTTGCGTTTTTCACAAACACCGAAAATCTCAAGCAACTTACCGCGGCGGCAATTGATATTATTTTGGGATTGGTAACAGGCATCACTACCAATGCTATTAAAATGCTCCCTGCTGTTATCGAGTTAATTGCGGCAATAGCTGTGGCGTTGACAGACCCTGCGGTGCTTTCTCAAATCACAACTGTAGCAACTGGCATTATAATGGGTCTTGCGGGCATTATCATCAAGATTCTGTCGGATACCGCAATAATTGAAAAACTTGTTGAATCAGCAACTCAAATATTGGCGGCTTTGGGTGAAGCGATTGGAGAATCACTCCCCATCTTGGTTAATGCGGCTGTTGAGATCATAACTAATTTGATTAAATTTTTGTCGTCCGATGATAATACAAAAAAACTCATCGAAGGAGCAATTGCTATTGTATTGATGTTGAGTAGGGCGTTTATTGATAATGCCGGAAAATTAGCGTCGGGAGTGAATCAGCTTGCAGTGGAGATTATAACCGCGTTGTTTGAAATTGATTGGTGGCAGGTTGGAAAAGACATTGCTACGAGTATTACTGACGGCTTTAATCGCGGAATGTCAGATTTGTTTGAAGCTGCAGACGAAGCAGGATTGATGCCCGATTTTGCTATAAACCCCTTTGGATCTAAATATTCGACGAATTATAGCAAAGGTAAT
>JAGBYG010000168.1 GCA_017628875.1 Clostridia bacterium | reverse complement strand
TTGTTTGAACGTAGACGTTTTGATAGCAATATTCTTACGCTTTGTAGTAGCAAATCACAGATTTTCGAGGTAAGGAGAAAATCGTTATGTGTTGTTTTGCTTTACAAAACAACGCGATTTGCGCGAAATCTCTGGCGAAAGCGCCATAAAAGTTTTGGGGTTATAGGGGGATTTTTCAAAATCCCCCTAAATTTTTTCTTAACTAACTTCTTCCCGATAAGGCCCAATTTATCATCAAACAAAAAATGAAAAATATATTGAAAAATCAGAATAAATATAGTATAATATACAATGACATAATATGTTGAAAAATGAAAATTGATATAGATAGGACAAAAAATGGATAAAATTATTATTAACGAAAAGGCGAAAACTGACCTTTTGACGTCGGATTTTTATTACGATCTTCCGCAGGAGCTTATTGCACAGACTCCCCTTGAGCCACGCGATTCCTCTCGCTTGATGGTTATTAATAGAGAAAGCGGAGAAATTACACATAAGCACTTTTTTGACATCTGCGATTATCTTCGTGAGGGCGACACACTCGTTATCAACGATTCAAAGGTAATCCCTGCGCGCCTTTACGGTCATGTTGAGGGCAGAGAAGAAGCGAAGATTGAGCTTTTGCTCCTCAAAAATCTCGGACTTGATACGTGGGAAACACTTGTTAAACCCGGGAAACGCGCCAAAATCGGCTCAAAGCTCGTCTTTGGCGAGGGCGCACTCCACGGTGAAATTGTGGAAATCACCGAGGAGGGAAATCGCTATATAAAATTCGATTACGATAGAGACAAATATTCAAATATTTATGAGATTTTGCATATCATCGGACTTATGCCTCTTCCACCTTATATCACCGAAAAGCTCGAGGATAAGAGCCGCTACCAAACTGTTTACGCAAGGGAAGAGGGTTCGGCAGCTGCTCCCACGGCAGGACTCCATTTCACCCCCGAATTGATGCAAAAAATCAGAGATATGGGTGTTGAGATCGTACCCGTAATGCTCCACGTGGGGCTTGGAACTTTCCGTCCTGTAAAAGCGGATAGAATTGACGAACACGTTATGCATACAGAACATTTCGCAGTTTCAAAAGAGAGCGCGGACATAATCAACGAGCGCAAAGCAAAGGGCGGACGCCTTATCTGCGTTGGAACGACCTCTTGCCGTACAATCGAGAGCGTTGCTCACGATGATGGATTCATCCCTGCAGGCGAGGGTGATACGGGAATTTTCATCTACCCCGGCTATAAATTCAAGGCGGTAGACGCGCTTATCACGAACTTCCACTTGCCCGAAAGCACACTTTTGATGCTCGTTTCCGCTTTTTACGATAAAGAAAAAATGATGAGCGCATATCACACCGCAGTTGAGGAAAAATATAGATTTTTCTCCTTCGGCGATGCGATGATAATTTTGTAAAAAGTTAGTTAAGTACCAAATTTCCGCTTTTTGAAAAAAGCTTGGCAAAAACTTTTGTAGCGCTTTGCCCAACAGAAATATTATTTGTGCTAAGTCCACAGACTCCGCGCAACTCGCGTGACTCACATCACGAATGCTCGTCACAAATGTTTTTACCGCACAAGTGCGATAAAAACCGCGCCTTGCTACACTGCACATAGAGTTTTTATATGTGCTTATGGCTACGTTCAAACAAAGTAAATTTTAGAAAATCAAGCCATCGGTTTGATTTTCGTAGTACGAATAATAAAATGTCCGTCGAAAACTTGTTTTCGTAAGGATATTTTGTTATTTGTACCGCCAATTCGCTCGCGAATTGCGAAAATTTATGTCGAGTTATCACTAATCCACGCGATTGTTTTGCCGCGCTTTTTCAAAAGCGCGAGCCCAAGTGGCTTGAGCGGTCTTAACTTAACTAACTCC
>JAGBYG010000021.1 GCA_017628875.1 Clostridia bacterium | reverse complement strand
GTGGTATATTAAACCTTCTTTATTGTGTGCGCCGCCGCACGAATCATTCTGTTATAGAGCGCAAGTCCAAGTCCGTCAAGGGTGGGGAGATGCGCGTATATCTTATTTGCACCGAGCTTGTCCGCCTCACGTAAAGCGGTAAAAAGCTTTTTGGCTTGTGTATTCAAATCTTCTTTTGCGCCAATGCAAATTGAGAGGGAAGCATCAAGATGTGAAAGCTCCTCGTCATAGCAAAGCACAGCGCAATTATTTTCAACTTGTTCTTTTTTGATAAATTCAAGCACGTCACTATCATCTCCGTCAAGCAATACAAAATCAGCATTTGGAGCATAGTGCCTGTATTTCATACCGGGGGAAAGTGGCTTTTCGTTTTCTGCGAGTTTTTCAAGTACCGCAGGGGCGATTTTTACGTCCTCGCAAACACAACAGAGGGCATCGTAGGTGATAGCACCCGGTCTTAAAAGCGTGAGTGAATTTCCGTCAATCTTTACAATCGTTGATTCAAGACCGATTTCGCACTCGCCACCGTCGATTATCATTTCGACTCTGCCGTTCATATCTTCAATAACGTATTCTGCGCTCGTAGGAGAGGGACGTCCCGAAATGTTCGCACTTGGTGCTGCAATCGGAACTCCGCATTTTTCAATAAGCGCGTGAGCTACGGGGTGCGATGGGCAACGAACTGCCACCGTGTCAAGTCCGCCCGTAACGGAGTGGGGAATACAATCACGCTTTTTCATAATCACAGTCAAAGGCCCAGGCATAAACGATTCTGCAAGTCGATAATAAATATCGCCTGTGAATGCGTAATTTTCTGCGTCCTTTGGCTCTGCTATGTGAATGATAAGCGGATTATCACTCGGTCTGCCCTTGGCGGAGTAGATTTTCTTTGCCGCATCGGCAAGAAGTCCGTTCCCGCCAAGACCGTAAACCGTTTCGGTTGGGAACACCACAAGACCGCCCGAAAGAATTATCTTTGCAGCTTCGTCAAGCGTGTTGCCGTATTCAGTTGTGTCGATAATTCTTGCAATCTTTGTGTCCATTTTCTATCCTTGAGTTGAATTTTTGAGCTTTTCCGCAGTATCTGCCGTGATGAGCGCGTCAATCATATCGTCGATGTCACCGTTCACAAAGCTTTCAAGCGAGTGAGTGGTGTAGCCGATACGGTGGTCGGTTATACGGCTTTGCGGATAGTTATAGGTTCTTATTTTTTCGCTTCGCGCACCCGTTCCGACCTGCAATTTTCTGTCGGACGAGATTTTTTCATCCTGCTCCTGCTGTTTAATATCAAGGAGCTTTGTGCGAAGCATTTTCATTGCTTTATCTTTATTTTTGAGCTGGCTTCGTTCTTCCTGACACCAAACAACTATTCCCGTGGGCTTGTGGTAGATACGAATAGCGGACTCGGTCTTGTTAATATGCTGACCGCCGGCACCTGACGATTTGCAGGTTTCGATAACGAGGTCGGCAGGGTTTATTTCAACGTCAACGTCCTCGGCTTCGGGAAGCACGGCAACGGTAACGGTTGAGGTCTGAATTCTGCCCTGCGACTCGGTTTCGGGAACTCTTTGAACGCGGTGAACACCGCTTTCGAATTTAAAGCGCGAGTATGCGCCCTCACCCTCGACCATAAAGCAAATTTCCTTATAGCCGCCAAGCTCGGTTTCGTTGCAAGAAACAACACTCGTCTTAAAACGTGTTTTGTCCGCATACATTGAGTACATACGGTAGAGAACGCCTGCAAAGAGAGCCGCCTCCTCGCCGCCCGCACCCGCGCGGATTTCGATGATAACGTTTTTAGAATCGTTGGGGTCTTTGGGAAGAAGAAGTATCTTCAATTCTTCAAAAAGCTTTTCGCTCTTTTCTTTGCAGATGGAGATTTCCTCTTGGATCATCTCCTTCATCTCCGCATCAACGTCGGAGAGCATTTCAAAAGCGTCTGCAAGCTCCTGCTCGTTCTTTTTGTATTCTCTGAATTTTGTAATAATAGGAGTTAAGGAGTTGAATTCCTTAATTCTTTTAGTAAATTCCGTTGGATTTGCCGCAATTTCGGGGTCGTTCATCTCACCCTCAAGCTGAATATATCTCTGTTCGGCAAAATTAAGTTTATTAAGCATTTATAGTTTAATCCTTTCTTTAAATTTTAGTTTGAATAGCTTTTTACCACTTATCAACTAAAATTTGCAGAAGGCACAGAATGCTCTGTATGCTTCATAAAGGTCAACCTTTGAAATAACCTCAAATGGAGCGTGCATAGCGATTACGGGAACACCAAGGTCAACAACGTCGATGTTGTGCATTGAAATGTATTTAGCAACTGTTCCGCCGCCGCCAACGTCAACGCGACCAAGCTCGCCTGCCTGCCAGATAACACCGTATTCTGCCATAGCACGACGAACGAAGCCGATGAACTCTGCGTGAGCATCATTTGTGCTGCCCTTACCGCGAGAGCCGGTGTATTTTGTGAGAACTACACCGCAAGAGAGAAGCGCGGAGTTTCTCTTTTCAAATACTTCTGCAAAGTTGGGGTCATAAGCAGCTGAAACGTCTGCAGAAAGGCATTTGGAATTTGCACGAACAACTCTTGGGTTAGCACCGCGAGAGAGCGCAATTTCGTCGATGAGATCCACCATAAAGTCTGACTGCATACCTGTGTTACCGTCGGAGCCGGTTTCTTCCTTGTCTGCAAGGATGCACATAAGTGTGTGCTTGCTGTCTGCAGAGTCAATTATTGCTTTAAGTGCGGGATATGCGCAAACTCTGTCATCGTGACCGTAAGCACCGATGAGAGAACGGTCAAGACCAACGTCACGCGCCTTAAGTGCGGGAACGATGGAAAGCTCTGCTGTGAGGAAGTCCTCCTCAACGATGCCGTATTTATCGTTAAGAATTTTCATTGTGTTGAGCTTGATTGCATTATCCTCGTTACCAAGGGGTCTGCTTCCCATAAGGATGTTGAGCTTTTCGCCTTCAATAGCAGAGCCAAGGGGCTTTGTATTGTAATTTGCGGAAAGGTGGGGAAGAAGATCGTTTATGTAGAGAACGGGATCGTTATCATCTTCACCGATAACAACGTTAACTTGTGTTCCGTCCGCCTTAACCACAACACCGTGAAGTGCGAGAGGAATAGCGAGCCACTGATATTTGCGAATACCGCCGTAGTAGTGAGTTTTAAGGAAGCTCATTCCCTCGTCTTCATAAAGGGGAACGGGCTTTATGTCGATTCTTGGTGAGTCGATGTTAGACGCAGAGATACGGATACCATTTTCGAGGTCCTCGCTACCGATTGTAAAGAGGAAAAGGTTTTTGCCTCTGTTGTTGTAATAGCACTTGTCACCAACGTTAAGAGTCTGACCAAGAGTATAGGGTTTAAAGCCTGCCGCCTCTGCAATAACGATTGCCGCGTCAACTGCCTCGCGCTCTGTTTTTGCATCGTTAAGATATTTCATATAGTCAACTGCAAAATCGTATGCTGCGTCTATTGCTTCATCAGTTGCCTTTGCATAAACGCTTTCCTTCTTGTAAAAAAGCTGTTCTTTAAGTTCTTTTGTTTCCATAAATTTATTTCCTTTCAATTTTTAACTTTTTTAAATATTGTCATAAAGTTCTTCATATTTTTGCCAATGATGAAGTACCTTTTTAACGTAGTTTCTCGTTTCCTTTACGGGAATTGAATCATAATCACCCTCTGTGTAGCCGTGCTCGTCGAGGAACTTTTTAAAATTGCCCTCGCCCCAATTATAAGCAATCAACACCTTTTCCCAAGTTCCGAATTTTTCATAGAGATACTGCAGATAATACGTGCCGTATTTTATGCTTGTTTCGGGAACGTAGAGAAGTGCGGTTACGGGAATTTCGTCGAATTTGGTTTCTGCAAGCCACTTGTAAGTTGAGGGCATCATTTGCATAAGCCCAAGTGCGCCCACCGAGCTTTCCGCATTCTTGTCGAAATTGCTTTCCACCTTAATTACCGCAAAGGTGAGGGCGGGCGGAATGGAATTTTCCCTTGAATATTTTACAACAAGCTCATAGTATTCTTCGGGGTAGATTGCCCATTCAATGTACTTGAGCACATAGTCACTTAACAGACTGACGGTTAACAATACCAATATCAGAAAAACGATAAATACGGCAGTCAACACCTTTTGTTTGTTCATATATGGATTTCCTCCTCCTCAAAAATGGAGAGCAGTTTTTCGTTCATTTCGTTTTTAGTTCCGCAATTTGTGATATAGTAGTCGGAATTTTCAATAAAAAACTCGTCGCTAGGCTGGGCATTAATTCTTGCCAACGCTTTCTCACGAGAGATATTGTCGCGCTTCATAATGCGCTCAATTCTCGTTTCCTTGTCGCAAAGCACAGAGATGATAAAATCGCACGCGCCAATAAAAATTTTTGATGAGAAGAGCGCGGGCGCATCAATAACCGCCGCCACCTTGCCCTCGTCCATATATTTTGTTAAAATGCGATTGGTTTCCTCCCAAACGTATTTGTGAGTCGTCACATTTAGGTTTGCAAGATTTTTTTCTTTATTTTCCCCCTCAAAAACTATTTTTGCAAGTGCCACTCTGTCAAGTGCACCGTTTTCGTTTATAATTGAAGGGCCGAATTTTTCACATAATTCGTCAAGGCAGGGGGAGGGCTTGCTTGTAATGTCGTGATATATTTCGTCAGTGTTTATGCAAGGAATATCCCAATCCTCAAATTTTTCACATAATGTGCTTTTTCCTGCTCCCGAGGGGCCCGTGAGTCCGATAATCTTCATTCGTACCTCCCTTTGACAAATAATCATAAATATTCACTCTATATTATACCTCAAAATTTTATAATATGCAAGTGATTTTGCATATTATTTTATATAAAATATATAAATTATTTTAAAAAATCCATTGAAAAAGTGGTCGGGGTATAGTATAATAAACTGAATAAGTATATTTAGGGGTGTTTATGAAATACGAATTTTTGCTTTTTGATGCAGACCACACGCTTTTTGATTTTAATAAGAGCGAATATTTTGCGCTTAAAAGTGCGCTTGATTTTTACTCGTTGCCAAGCTCTGACGAGGTTATTGAAAAATACAGCGAAATCAACGTTAAATATTGGAAGATGCTTGAGAGGGGCGAGATTGATAAGACGTCCTTGCGCCTTGCAAGATTTGAAGAATTTTGTGATTTTTACGGGTTTGACAGAGCGCTTGCAGGTCCTCTTGCTGATCTTTATATGGAAAATCTTGCACGAGAAGCGCACCTTTTTGACGGCGCACTTGAGATGGTTGCAGAATTATCAAAAAAATATAGATTGTTTATCATCACAAACGGAGTGAAATCCACGCAGGACGGACGTTTTGGAATTTCTCCCATTACGAAATATTTTGAAAAGATTTTCATTTCTGAGGTGATTGGTGCAGAGAAGCCAAGCAAGGTGTTTTTTGATGCGGTAGAAAGCGGAATTGACGGATACACCCGCGAAAAAGCTATAGTTATTGGGGATTCGCTCTCAAGCGACATCAAGGGCGCAATAAACGCGGGAATTGACTGCATCTGGTTTAATCCCATAAAAAAGGAAGCACCGGAAGGTTGGAATATCACCTACACGGTGGAGAGCTTTGAGGAGATTTTAGATATTCTTAAATAAGCAAAAGGAGTATTTGTTGTGAACGAATTTATCAATTTTTTGAAGATTGCCAATATTGATTTTGAAGAAAACGTGTCAGGCGCGCGCCTTTGTTCTTTTCGTGTTGGCGGTAATGTTAGGGTAGTTGCAAAGCCCAAAACTGCCGATCAATTAACCTCGCTTTACGACTATCTGTATGAAAATGAAATAAAAAATATATTGCTTGGCAGGGGCTCAAACGTTGTTATTTCCGATGATGGTTTTGACGGTGTTGTGGTATCTCTTTCCGAGCTTTCAAGCGTCGACATTGATATTACCAACGATAGATACATTATCGCGGGTGCGGGCGCTTCGATGGCGGTACTTGCAAATTTTGCTTATGAAAACGGACTTGCGGGTCTTGAATTTGCACACGGAATTCCCGGCAGTGTTGGTGGTGGTGTATATATGAACGCAGGAGCTTACGGCGGCGAAATTTGTCAAGTTTTAAAATCCTGCCTCATTTTTGATAAAAATCAAGGAATGCTTTTGTTTGTTAACGGCGATGAATGTGATTTTTCATATCGTCATAGCGTTTTTATGGATAATAAGGATTTGATTGTTCTTTTTGCAACCTTTGAGCTTAAGGACGGTGACCCCGACCTCATCAAAGCGAAAATGGATGAATACAAGGCAAAAAGAATTGCAAGTCAACCGCTTGAATATCCAAGCGCGGGCTCGACGTTCAAGCGACCCGAGGGGCATTTTGCGGGAAAACTCATTGAAGATTGCGGGCTTAAGGGATATACTATCGGTGGCGCGCAGGTGAGCGAAAAGCACGCGGGATTTGTTATAAATTGCGGTGGCGCAACTGCAGATGACATCAAAAATCTTGTTGCTTATATACAAAAAACAGTTAAAGAAAAATTTGACGTTTCGCTTGAATGCGAAATTGAGTTTGTGGAGTAAAAATGGCTTTTTCAGAGGAAATAAAAAAAGAATTTATTGAGGAAATTCCTCACAAAAACTGTTGCCGACGCGCTCTTGCTTACGGATTGCTTTTTGATGCGTACGTTGACGGTGACAGAGTATATATTGACACTTCAAATGAAGAACACGCAGATTTTTACAAGCGAATATTTGAACGTCAATTTTCAAAAACGGTTACAGTTTCTCTCGTGAAAAAGGCAGGCAGGGACTATTTCCGTGTTGAATTTACATTTAGCTCGATGGCTAAAAAGGTTGCTTCTCTTGACAAGGGCGGGGCGGGAATCAAGGACTATATGGAATTTAAGTGTAATTTATGCAGAATGAATTTTGTGCGAGGAATTTTTCTTGCTCGTGCAACAATTACCTTTGCTAAACGAAGCGATCACCTTGAATTTCGTATTCAACACACGGAGCGCGCAAGAATTTTGGAGGAATTTTTGAGTGCTTGTAAAATTCTTCCCAAAACTGTTGAGAGACGAAACGCGACGGGAATTTATTATAAAAAAGCCGATAGAATTGAGGAAATTCTTAATTTGATGCAGGCGAATGATGCCTTTTTTAAGGTGATGAACCTTCGAATTGAGCGCGATATTATCGTGCACGAAAAACGTGCGGTGAATTGCGAGTCGGTTAATATTGCAAGGTCGGTTGCGACTGCTCAAAAACAGCTCCGCGCGATTGAAATAATTGAGAAGGCGGGTATGCTTGAAAAAATTGGACGTGAGCTTACCGAGAGCGCAAAGCTGCGTTTGGAGCATCACTCGGCATCTCTTTCAGAGCTTGCGTCAATGCACGAGCCACCTATTACGAAATCGACACTCAATAACCGCTTTGCCAAGATTATAAAAATGGCAGAGAATATCGGGAATAAGAAATAGTAACAAAAAATAGTAACAAAAAATAGTAACAAAAAATAAGACCGCTGGGTCCGCTTGGGCGCGCGCTTTTGAAAAAGTGGGTCAAAACAATCGCGTGGGTTGGTGCTGATTTGACGTAAATTTTCGATAAAACACGAGTGTTTT
>JAGBYG010000167.1 GCA_017628875.1 Clostridia bacterium | reverse complement strand
CGAGAATGTTATCGTTGGCGGCACTATAGGATCTGCTATATGGGAGCATTGTAACAAATGCAACATTCCGTTTCTTGAAGTGAGTGAAGAGGATGCAGAAGCATTTTTGGCAACGCCTTACGAAGAATTAGTTGAACGCCACAAAAAAGCAAGCGAGGGTTCGATTTCGTTTGAATTTGTTGATGAGGGCTTTGGTGGAAAGCTGGAGGGCGATACACTTGAGTTGTTCTCACTTGACCTCACACGCAAGGATGTTACGGTATGCACGCTTGACTCAAAGCTCCCCAAAAGTAGATATAAAAAGGTAAAAAAATTGGTTATCGGTGAGGGCATTTCCACATTTGTTAATAATGCCTTTTGGGAGTATTACGATCTGAAAAGCGTTTATTTTGGTGCAGACGTTTCGGAAATTAAGACAGGTGCTTTTTATAGTGATTATAGAATATCGACCCTTGAAGTAGACGAGCGAAACGAATATTATAAGTGTATCGACGGTGTAATTTTCTCAACCGATCTTAAAACACTTGTGATGTATCCTTCGGGCAGAGAGGATGCTTATTACGAAATCCCCTCACACGTTGAGATAGTAGGTGAGCAATGTATGCTTGGTGCAAGTCTCAAATGTATTAAATTTGGCAGCAACGTCAAAAAAATTTGCTTCATGGCGTGCTATAATACATACGGTCAGCATCATTTTTACGTTGATCCTGCAGTGAGTGAGTTTGATGGCGAGTTCATTTTTGGTGTTACCGGAAAATTGAACGTTATGTGTACGTGTAATTGGAAGCTCGTGGTCGGTGGTAAAGCTGGTAGCCCCATTGAGAAATATTGCAGAGAAACAGGACGCAACGGTATCACCTTCGAGGTGGTTGAGGACGATCAGCTTGACGAGTGGCTCACACCTCCCCCCGAACCTAAATGTGTCGAAGATCCGTTTTGAAAATATAGAGTGAACAAGTCCGCTTTTATCAGACTTGTTCACTCTTTTATTTTAATTTAGCAAAAAATATGAATAAATCTCAAAATAAGACAAAAACTAAATGAACATCGAAAGTTCATAATTTTGTTAAAATCAAAAGGAGATTTATATATGAAAGCCACAGGAATTGTGAGAAGAATAGATGATCTTGGACGCGTTGTTATCCCAAAAGAAATAAGAAGAACAATGAGAATAAGGGAGGTAGACCCGTCACATACAACATTGACACTTTTCGACAGGTTTTGTATGGCAATTTGTGATTTAAATAAACGAATTGAAGTGGTAAAAGGGAATACATAAAAAATGAAATATACTCTGATTTAAATGTTGAACTAATTACCTGAATAATAATAAAAACTGCACCTTCGTATAAATGCGAAGGTGCAGTTGTTTTGGCTTTGTTTATTTTCTTGTTCCGATAGAGAATGTAAGAATGTCGCTATAAGTACCTGCTGCTGTGGGAGTACCTGCGGTGATAACGATAGTTGCTTCTTTACCTGCGAATACTTCTTCAGCAGAAGCTGTGAGAACTGTGTCACCAAGAGCAACGTTAGTATCACCTGCTTTGATGGTATAACCGAGATAAACGTCAGATTTCTTGGAGTTTACCATACGGAAACCGTCAGCATAGTTTGCAGAGTCGGAGATTGTGATTTCAAGTGTTTCATCGGCATAGATGAGAGAGCCTGCCGTAACACTGATTGTTTGTGTTGCGCTTCCGTTTGTCATAGTGATGGACTCAGGAATAACAACGGTGTAGTCTGCTGCTACCTCGTATTCAACGGTAACACTATTGTCAGCTGCGAATACGCAAATGCCAAGAATAGAAATCATGGACAATGCAAGGATGATGGAAATGATTTTTTTCATTTTAATTTACCTCTCTTTTTTGTTTTTATTTAACTATGAGTATTGTACTCATGTCAGCATTGTTTGTTAATGAGCCATCGGCTCTGCAGGGCTGAACGCGAACGATGACGTTGTATTGACCTGCTTCAAGGGGACGATTCAAGGTAACCTTGTTGATGCTTTCTCCCGGTTTAACGTAGCCGGTTGTGAAAAGCACCTCACCTGTATCAGCCATTCTCATTTCGAATGAAAGATAATATTTATCTTTGTTGGCTTCGGGGTTGGGGAGATCCACGGTAACCTCGGTTTGACCTGCAGGAATGGTGATAACACTCCAGCCGGGGATAGCTACCCCACCTCCCGCATTGTTAGCGGGAGGATTGGGTGTTCCGTGATTGCCACCGTTGGGGTCGAAGTTGATGTTGGGAAGGGTAATCTGTGGTGGTTTCCAAGTACAACCCACCAAAAGTGAAGCCATTATCACGGTGAAAATTATTACAATTAAAAGTTTAGTTGTTCTTTTCATATTATAACCTCAAAATATTAATAGAAGTTGATGGTGATAGTAACGTTTTTGAATTCCCAGTCATCCGCGCTCGAACCACTTGCATCCAGAGAAATGTGGAGTTTTGAAGCTAACTGATCAATTGAAACGGTATAGGTATAGGCGTGAGATTCACTTCCCTTACCAACAACACTTGTGTTATATTTCATAGCACCACCAGAAAGTGAATTTTCGTTAGTGTCACGAATATTTACATACTGATAACCGTCGTTAAGCTCATTAACCGTGAAGGAAACTGTTATTGTCGCCGTTGTACAACCGTACTGCTTGAGCTTAGAAATATTTACTTGATTTGACATATAATATGCCAATTCAGGTCTATTACTATCGGTTACAGTTTTTTCAACACCGGAATTGCGGTAGTTATACTGACAGTCAAGCCAAATAGCATAGAGTGTAACAGTTCCGCCATTGGTTGTAGTGAGATTCTTTACACTCGCGCCGTTACCATAAGAGGGATCGGATGCGCCCGAGCTTGTTGACCATCCCATGAATATATAGCCGGATTTTGAGAATCCGTTAGAATTAAGACTCTTTGCTGTATCATAAGTATGGGTTGAATTTGACATTGATCCGCTACCACCGTTTGCGTTATATTTAACAGTATAGGTGTTCGCCTGCCATACAGGATACAACGTAACAGTTCCGCCATTTGTTGCAGTGAGGTTCGATACGCTCTGAGATCCATTGAAGTTCTTTGTTCCGCCACTTGTGAGTGACCAACCTACAAAGGTGTAACCCGTGCGTGTAAATCCATTGCTTCTCAATGTAATTGCAGTATCGTATGTAGCCGATTGAGATGATACAGAGCCACTTGATGCGTAATTAGCATACTTAATTGTGTATGTATTAGCTTTCCAAACAGGATAAAGTGTTACGTTTGAACCGTTTGTTGCAAACAGTTTAGAAACAGACTGTCCTGCTGAATATACAACCGAGCCGCCTGCACTTGTTGACCAACCGCTAAAGGTGTAACCTGTTCGTGTGAATGGGTTAGCGGGAATTGTATAGCTTTGAGAATACTTCAACGTTGCCTTTGCAGGAGCAGTGCCTGTAGCTCCACTTCCGTAAATCGCATAGGAAATGGTGTAAGTATTTTCGGACCAAGTTGCTGTATATGTACGGTTACCCGTGCTACCTGCAGGGATTGAAAGGTTCTTTGTTGCACTTGAAAGTCCCGTTCCTGTCCAACCAAGGAATGTATAACCCGTTCTTGTGGGATCGGGAATATTGATTGCGCTTGATTCGATAGTGTACGTTGTGGGATAGCTACCAATTGAGCCCGATACTGTATTAACTGTAATCGAGTAAGTGTTAAGCGTCCACTTAGCAGTTGCAACAAGATTTTCTGCAGGCATTGTCGCGGGAATTGTAATATCCCAAC
The DNA here is from genome assembly GCA_017628875.1 of Clostridia bacterium. GTDB lineage: Bacteria > Bacillota > Clostridia > Oscillospirales > CAG-272 > RGIG4608. The sequence goes on along the minus strand of JAGBYG010000167.1, from coordinate 6,950 downwards.
CTGCGAAAGTATAACCTGTTCTTGTGGGATTTGCGGGAGTTGTGATAGCATCGCCATAATTAGCAGTGATTTCACCAACTGCGCTGCCACCGTTAGAATTGAATGTTATCTTATACTGGTTAACTATCCACTTGGCAGTAATTGTAACGTCGCCATTTGGCATTGTTGCGGGAACTTCTATATCCCAACCTGCGAAGGTGTAACCTGTGCGAGTGGGCTCGGAAACTTTTACATCAGCACCGTATTTGTAATTTATGGTTGTGGGAGTGCTTCCGTCCGCCTTATCAACTGTGAGAGTATGTACCTCACGAGTGTAATAGTAATTGATTACTGTTGTTCCGTCTGCTCTTACTGTAACAGTTTGAGTTTCGGGAGCAACAAATCCTTCGCCAACCTCAATAAGCTCGGGAGTTACAACCGTGTCAGCTGTAGCATTTCCGTAAACTGTGGTTGTAGTATAAGAATTATTATTTGCGTTTTGGATATTATGATTTACTACGTAACCGACAACACCTGCTTCCCATTTTGCATAGAGGGTAAGCTCGCTGTCCGTCATATATCCGTTAAATGGAGTTGTAAGTTCTTCGTCAACAAACCATCCTGCAAAACCGTATCCTGTTTTGGTGGGAACTTTGGGAATAAAGTTTTCGCCATAACGGTGAGTTTCAGAAGCTATGGGAGCATTTGCTCCGTTGTCAACGTAATTAACGTTATGTGTATTTCTATCAAAGTAAACCTTAATTACAGTATTACCCTTGCTTGAAATAGGATGACTTACGGGAGTGTACTTGAGAGTAAAGCCCTCGTATTCTCTTTCCGGAGCATCCACGAAATCGTAGGTTGTACCCTTCAAATTAAGAATTTCTACAACAGTATATCCATTGCCATTTGCGTTTTGCTGGTAATATTCTACACGGTAAGGTGTATCGGAAGAACATCCCCAACGAGCCGTGACTGTAAAGTCGTGTGCAGGCATTGTTTCGGGTAATTCGCCCACCCAATCACTAAAGTAGAAGCCTTGATATGTGAATACCGGTGGTTCAACTGTTTGTCCGTAATAATAGGTTATAACTCTATCGCGGTCATCCATACCACCAACACCATAATCAAACGTTGCTTTATAAGTGTTTCTTGTATAGTAATATTTGATTACCATACCGCTATCGGCAGTAACTGTAGCAGTTATTGCATCGGGAGCAGTAAAGCCCTCATAATCTTTAAGCGGGCCTGTAACAACAGTTCCGTTAATTGCTGTAATTTTCTCTCTTTCATAGAGAGTATATCCGTTGCCTCCGATATTTTGAGTATAATGTTCTACCGTGTAATATACGGATGCGGGAGTCCAACCTGCATAAACGAGAGCATCCTCATCTGGCATGGTTGCAGGGAATTCATAGGGGATAGTGCAAAGAGCATCAAGATACCAGCCTGTGAAATCGTAACCACGGCGAGTGGGATTTTCGGGAGGAACAACCTCAGCACCGAACTTTGCAACGGTGGGCTCTATGTTAGAACCGCCCGCTGTATCGTATGCGATGTAATAGCCGTCACGAAGATTATCCCAATAAAGAGGAATTCTTCTTTCAAACTGATTTTTAGCAAATGCAGCTTTTTCGCCTATCCAAGTAATAATCATTTCGCCTTCTTGTACAGGTTCATCACCGGGCTCAACCATTATTACGTTGTTAACAATATCGTATGTAAACGCAGGGTTAGTTATTGTTATTGTGAAATCTGTGAATCTGTCCTTTGCTTCAATGAAGAATTCTCCGTCATCAAGACCTTCCTTGAGATCAAGGTAGTGCATATAGAAGAGATCGTCGGAAAGCTGTACTGAGTTGTTATAACCCTTGAGCGAAATTTCTTCAACGTCTTCTTGATCATAAGCAAAGTCGACCGCAGTCATTTTACTTCCTGCTTCAAGCCAAGCCCATTCCTTTTCGATAAGATCAAGTTCAAGTTCGAGGTTGCCTTTAAGTGCATCGATTGTTAATCCAAGCTCAAGATAAGCACCAAAGTCAAGATAAAATGCTCCTGTCCAGTTGGTTGATTTACCTGCAGATTCGGAATATTTCAACTGATAATGCAAATATCCGTATGTTTTAACATAAAGACCTATGCTAAATGCCAATGAAACGGAAGCCATGTCCGTGGTCAAAATTCCTACCTTAAGATTAAAATCAAGACCAACTCTAAGGCCGATGGTACCTACCATATAGAAGGCAAATTCGTATTTTTCTTCTACAAGACTGACTGTATCACTACTAAACTTTCCGGCAAACACTTGGAACGTGTAGATATTTCTGTTGGCATTTTCATACCAGAAGGATATACCCGCGTAAAGATTTAGATTTCCTTGAATTACAAAATCTACCGAGAAGGTTAAATCTATAATACCCCAGCAGAGCATTACGTGGATTTTACCAATTGGCGCTTTCAAAAGATTGACCCAATCGGTTTCGCGCTCGAGCATTTTTGCGTATTGTGTAGCAATAGATTTTGTAACTGATGCAGAGCCGTTACCAACATAGAGCTTGTCAGGGTCAATGATGAGGGTGGCGGCTTTCCATATATGGCCCTTAATATCGGGATCGGGTTCTGAGCCATCTTTTTCTAATTCTTCTTTTACTACATCTTTAGTTCTTTCGATAAGTCTGTTACAATAATCAAATCCTGCTTTTTCTTTTCCTTCACCAAGTCCTTCGAAAAATTTTTCAATCTTTTCGGCTACGGGACCCTTTTGTCCGATAAGCTTATCGGGCTCATCGTCTTCATTTTCAGCTTCCTTGGTGATTATGACAACACCAACACCTACTGCTGTGTAGTTATATATATCTACCGATGCTTCTGCGTAATATTCCTTGATGTAAGGAATTATACCCCAGTTATCCCACTCGGCTTGGCAATTCGTGTTGATGTCAACGATGACTTCTTGCTCAATTATTGATGAGAGAGTAATACCAAAAGCAATTTCTTTGCCCGCGATAACAATCTTGACGTCAAACTCAAATACAACGCGGAAACCCTGTTTGCCTTCAAAGTGTACCAAGTCCTTCACAATCGAAACACGTACTTTAGAAATTGACGCTTTCGCTGTGAGTTTTCCACCGGAGCTTTCAGTTTTAGCCATCTTCCTGTCGCTTCTGTAAGGTGTGTAGCTTAAAGAAGATATTCCTAACTCTTCCAAAGCTTCGGGAGTGAATGTTGCATCAAGAAGTTGTACTGCAGCATCATCGGCAAATCCACTGTCAAGTGCACTTTGCGCAATGCTTTCTTCAAGCGCTTCGCGATTCTCCTCGGGAATTAACTGGTCACCGTCAACAGTCTGATTGTTGTAAATATCCATTGCGGAACGGAACTCATCGTAAGTTGTGGTTTCGTATGTAATTACATAATAATCGTCGGATACTACAACTGTAAGTATACGCGCATAAGCTGTTACAGTTGCTCCGGTACCGTCGTCAGCCATTACTCCGTCGTAGAAGGCGATAAAATCGCCAACTTCTATTTCAGTTTCGGAAGAAAGTCCAATTACACTATACTTTTCAGCGGAAAAGTCCATATCGGATACAGAAACTGTGATGGAATCGTTGTCTGCATCTCCGTCCGTATCCCAAGCATTTGCAACGGGAAGAACGTCGGGTGTAAACAAGACATCGGTAGCTTTCGCGCTGGAATATATGTAGAGATTACCGTCCTTACCGGTTATCTCGATATATGTTACTTCGTTGTAAAGGTCGGTTGCCGAAGCAAGAGCATCAGCTTCGGTCACGGCAATGATATCTCCTACGTTAAAGCTCTTAGCTTCACAAACGAAGCTGCCCATTGTAGCAGAGCCGCCCTCGTTGGCATTTTCGCCTTCACCGGCTTTAACGGTTTGAGGTGTAATATTTGTTACCAAAGCACCGTTTACGGCAAGAGATATAATTTCAGAGGTCTGCAAATACTTAACATCATCATCAAGTGTTGCGTTTGCAACCTCTTCTTTGTATATGCTAAAATGATATTCTTTTACACTGTCGTCATATCCGGCAAACTTAACAAGGTCGCCCTCAATTATGAGCTTATATGAAGCACCGGGAACGAATCCACCGCTTGTACCAACTGTGAACGATGTGCCCGAACCCACAATATCAAGAGGAACTATAGCACTTGTTCCAATGTTTTTCAAGCTGAGAAGCTCTGCAAGATCTTCTATAGTCATTTCTTCAGTAGTTTCAATCAAGATTCGGAAATCTGTGGACTGATCAAAAGCTCTTGCATAGTTCTGATATGCGTTTTGTTGAATTTCCTTAATTTCAAAATACTGTGCGTAAAGAACGGTATCTCCAAGAATTACGTCTTCACTGCTAAGTGGCTTTGTAAATTCAGAATCCAAATACCAGCCGGCAAATATGTAATTTGAAGGACAAGTCGGGTAGCTAATATAATCTGAAAATTTTGCGCCTGCTCTTATACCATGGGCTTCAATCGCATCGCCAATACCTGTTTCGTAAGTTACGGTGTATTCAATACCAACAAAGGATACATTGAACGTAAGAACGTCAGTATATGAACCTGCGTGATTAATTGCGCTGGTATCTACCACACAATCAAATCTTTCACTGCTGCTCGTATCAAAGGTTGCAACCACACTTCCGTTTGTGAATACGTTTCCGTCTTTAGAAACGGTGTATGGAAGAGCTGTATTGCCGCTTATGAGCTGCCAATCGTTAGCTGAGTTAATTGAAACATCAACGTGGTCGCCCTCAAAGAAACCGCCCACTGTTGCGTTAATGTCAAAGTGACCTGCATCGGCAGATATTTCATCGGGGATTACTATTGTATAGAACAAAGGAATCCATTTTGCATAGAGGATAACATCTTCTGTGAATGTTGCATCAATCTTTGTGATTGCTTCACCCACGAAGTCAGAATCAAGATACCAACCGCAGAACACGTGTCCCGGACGTGAGATGATATCATCGTCAGGAAGTACTACCTCCTCTCCGGGTAAAAAGTCGGTTGCAAACATAACTCCGTCTGCAAATCCACCTCCGTTTTTAACGTAGGTGATTTTCTTTTTGGCCGTTGTTTCTTCTAGCTGTTGTTGTTCTTCTTGAACTGATTCGTTCATAGAAGCAACCTCTTCTGCAAAAATGTTCATAGGAAGAACAGTTAAAAAAGTACACAAGACCAAAAGCATTGAGATAATCTTCTTAGTCATAAGTCCTCCTTGTTTTTGAAAAAATTATGATATATTTTTTATTATATAATACAATATTTTGGTCACATTCCTCAAAAAATGTCGCGAAACAGTATTTTTTTGTCGCGAATTTGAAAGCAAAATAAAAAAAGAACTGCCTCAAACATACATTTGAAGCAGTTTAAAATTTTATTTAATTATTCATCCATAATGATTGTAGCGATAAACGTACCGTTATTTGCGGAGAAACGGCACGAACCGTTATATTTTTCTGTTGTGAAAATAATACTGTGAATACCTATGCCTTGCAAATAATCGGGCATTTCTTTAAAATCTAGGGACGGAATACAGGAGTTTTCGCAGGAAATCACTAAACGTCCTGCTTTGTGCTTTATTGACACTTTTATATATGGAGTGGCACTCTTGCTATCACTTGCGCCGTGAAGTGCATTTTCCAATGTGTTAGCGACAATAGTAACGAGCGCTGGTGAGGGGACTGATATATTGGGTTTTACTGCTGCACAAATGTCGATAGCTATATTTTGATTTTTTGCCTTTTTGTGATACACTTTCAAAATACTGTTAATCGTTTCGTTTTCGCAGAAGCGCCCCGTAGTCATAGCCTCAATGCTTTCGCTTTGCAGCTTTAAGTAATCAATGATTTTATCCATTTCACCATCAGTTGCCAATGACATTAACGCTTGATAATGATGGCGCATATCGTGGCGATTTTGACTTACTATTTTTGCTTCTTTAACTTGAGCATCCACTTGTGTTTGTAGAAGCTCGGTATTTAATGATTTTTGCTTTTCGCGAGATAATTCCACGATGTTTTTCATGCTATTGAATATGGCAATATAGGTAACACAAAAAGCCAACATTGTAAGTAAAAATATGATGGTTTCCTGTGTTGTCATTGGCTTCATCAGGGTAAACACTGATTGCCCGACAATAAGAACCCAAAAGCTGATTACTACTCCATAGAATTTTGCCCAACCCTCTCTGATATACATTGCAACTTTTCTAAATGAGGGAAGTAAAGCCATATACAAAATAATCTGCATAATCGTCATTAACACGAAAGAAGAAGCAATTATTGTTACCGTGTTATTTAATTTGTTATTTAGTATATTAAACAGCGAACTAAAACAGGTATAAGTTGTGGCATAGCTGAAGAACAAAAAACCTTTTTCGACAGTGCGACCTGCGGTAGTAGTAAAAAAAAGTACAAGATGAAGACCAAATGAAACAAAGAAATTTATAGCAGGCGTATCCGGTGGCAAAATCAAGAATACTATGCCATAGATCAGCCAAATAATAGCTGTTATTACCTTGTTAAAACGAGGTTTTGCAAAAAATAAAGAGGCACCAATATGGGATAGTACAGTTAGAATTAAAAACACTATATGAGGAACTAAAAACATATCTACCTCCTAATTAAAGTGATCGAAAAATGCAGTGCGCAAGTCGGGAATTACAGCACGCGGGAGAGAAAGTTCTATACCGTTTTTTAATATAACACCATTTTGCGTTAATTTGCTTATATAATTCAAATTTATAATGTGTGCTCTGCCACAATGATAGAAGCAATCAAATTCCGAAAGCTGTTTATATAGTTCTGCCCCCGTGATACGAACAAGCAGTCTTTCGTCGTTTGTAAGATGGATAGACTGATATTTGTCCTCCGCTTGACAATAGCAAATTTTTGATACAAGAATATTACAATACTCGTGGTCAACCTTAAGAACGATACTATCGTTGCGGT
>JAGBYG010000166.1 GCA_017628875.1 Clostridia bacterium | reverse complement strand
TAAAGGCAGCACAGAAATATCCGATTACGGCTGACCTCGTTCTTAAATGTGCACAGGGTTCAACAAATGTTTATCCCGTTCATATTATGGCAGCTCTTGTTGAAAGCGGAATTACAACTGAACTTTACGGTGAGCTTTACAACGAGCTTTTCGAGGGTGGATTTATTAATGAATCATATTCCTATGGCTATTCAATCACACGCGATGTTGCTTTTCACTCGATTTACGGTGAGGGCGAAAATCCTGTGCTTGTGCTTGAAAAAATCAAGGATTATATTAAGAAAACCAAGCAAAAAGGACTTTGCGAGCGCGATTTTATAAGATGCAAGCGCGTAATGATGGCAGAATTTTTGCGAGATTTTGACTCCGTTGACGATATTGCAAATTCGCTTTTAAATATCTTTTTCGACGGAAGCAATATCTTCGAATACAGAAAAATCATTGAGGGCGTTACATTTTCTGACGTATGCGCCTGCCTTGAAAACTATTTTGATGATAAGCGCTTTGCGCTTTCAGTTATAAAAAATTAATTTTACTGAAAAATCAGTAGAATGGAGGAAATTATGTTAAAAAATATTACAGTTGGTTTTCCAGGACTTGGAATAGACAATGGAGAGGTAAGTAGCGTTGCGTTTTCCCTTGGTGAAAACTTCAGCGTTATGTGGTACGGAGTTGTTATTGCACTCGGTATGCTTATGGCTATCGCCTATGCGTGCTACCGTTGTAAGCAACACGGAATAAAGATGGACGATCTTATTGACATTGCGATTTTCACAATTTTCTTTGGTGTTATCGGCGCAAGACTTTATTACGTTGCTTTTAACCCAACCAATTTTAAAACGATAGGTGATGTACTTAATCTTCGCTCAGGCGGACTTGCTATTTACGGTGGTATTATTGCCGGTGCTTTGACTATAGTTGTCGTTTGCTTGGTTAAAAAAATCAGTTGGCGTCAGCTCTTTGACTGTGCAGGCCCCGGTGTTATGCTTGCGCAGGCAATGGGACGTTGGGGTAACTTCTTCAACGGTGAAGCATACGGTTCTCTTGTCAAAGAGGGCAATCCTCTCTATTTCATGAGAATGGGACTTATTTCACAAAATACTTATCTTGATTTTGGAACAACGCAGATGGTTTACGTTCACCCCTGCTTTCTTTACGAATCACTTTGGAATATTCTTGACTTTGTTCTTATCAATCTTATTTATAAAAAGAAGAAATTTGATGGACAAAATGCGCTTTATTACATCGCTTGGTACGGATTTGGCAGAATGTTCATCGAAGGACTCAGAACCGACGCGCTTTACATTGGACAGACCAATATAAGAGTATCACAGCTTCTTGGCTTCTTGCTCTTTGCACTTGCAAGTGCGCTTATTATTTACGGACTTATCTACGTTAAAAATCATCCTGATTCCAAAATTGCAATAGTTGGCGGAACAACTCCCGTATCTGCAAAGGAAGAAGCAGAAGAAACAGTAGAAGAAAATGGCGAAGATAATTGACGGAAAGGCGATTTCTGCGGGGGTTAGAGAAGAAATTGCAGAAAAAGTTAAAGAATATAACGCTAAAACAGGGAATTTGCCCGGACTTGCGGTTGTAATAGTTGGTGAAAATCCCGCATCGCAGGTTTATGTTCGCAATAAGAAAAAAGCGTGTGAGCAGGTTGGATTTAATTCTTGGGTATATGAAATGCCCGAAAGCACCACACAAGATGAGCTTAATTCTCTTATTGATAAACTCAATGATGATAGCGCAGTTCACGGAATTTTGGTTCAGTTGCCATTACCCAAGCATCTTGATGAGGAGCAGGTAATCCTTCGCATTAAACCCGAAAAGGACGTTGATGCCTTCCATCCCTACAACGTGGGCAGAATTACTATTGGAAATCCCAAATTTTTGCCTTGCACACCTGCAGGCATTATGGAATTGCTGCATCGCTCGAATATTGAAATCTCGGGCAAGGAATGTGTTGTTATCGGGCGCTCAAATATCGTTGGTAAGCCGATGGCTCTTTTGCTTCTTGCAGAGAACGGCACAGTTACCGTTTGCCATAGCAAAACCAAGGATTTAAAAGAGGTTTGCCGTAGAGCCGATATACTTGTGGTTGCTATTGGCAAGGCAGATTTTGTTACTGCAGATATGGTGAAAGAGGGAGCAGTTGTAATTGATGTCGGAATGAACAGAAATGCCGAGGGCAAGCTCACGGGTGACGTTGATTTTGCGTCGGTTTCAGAGGTTGCTTCCTACATAACTCCCGTTCCGGGTGGTGTTGGACCTATGACAATCACAATGCTTTTGCAAAATACACTTCGCGCGGCGGAGGAATGATATGAAAATAATTGATATTTCGCAAGAGGTACTCTCTTGTAAGGTTTACGAGGGCGATCCTGCCCCCAAAGCTAACAGAATAATCAATATGGAGGACGGAGGGGTTTATAACCTCTCCGCGCTTTCTTTATGCGCGCATAACGGTACGCACGTTGATGCGCCACTCCACTTTTTTAAGGACGGAAAAAGCATCGACGAAATGGCTCTTGAAAATTTTGTTGGAGAATGCTTTGTTGCCGAGCATAACGGTGATGTCAGCGCAACCAACGCGCGCGAGATACTTGAAAAAGCAATAAAATCGGGCGCAGATAAAAGAATTTTGATAAAGGGCGAAGCAACCGTTACCGAAGAAGCGGCAGAAGTTTTCGCAAATGCCGAAATTTTGCTACTCGGAAACGAAAGTCAAAGCGTAGGCCCTGAAAACGCACCAATGGCAGTACATAAGATATTGCTTTCAAAAAACATCGTGCTACTTGAAGGAATTGTCCTTGATAACGCAAGAGAGGGAAGATATATCCTAAATTGTGCGCCACTTAATATCAAGGGCTTCGAAGGCTCACCGTGTAGAGCAATTTTGATTGAAATATAAAAAAGAAGCGAGTTTTTTACTCGCTTCTTCTTTTTAATTGATTAGTTATCATTGTCACAAAGCATTAAAATACCAGCAATCAAACTAACGAATATAAGGGAACAAACTTTAAAACCAGTTCCGATAGGCTCTCCTTTTTTGAGCTTTTTGCAGTAGGAAATTGTCATTGGCAGGCACCACGCAAGAGGAAGAATGTAGATTCCACCAAGAACAGTTTCAACAATCATAAAGGCTTTTGTAACCTTTTGAATGGTAGAAAGTTCTCTAGGTTCGTGTGACTGTGTGCTGTAAATTTCTTGATGCTCCGTAGGGCAACCACACTGAGGGCATATTACCGCTTCGTCAAAAAGCTCTTTTCCACATTTGCTACAATATTTCATTTTGTTTACCTCCGAAATCTAATTTTATAGTTTCCGCATTCATTTTATCACTATTTTATCAAAATGTCAACAAAAATTTACAAAATTAGTTTTTATTCGATATATTTAGATATTATATCTGTTTATGCACCGATTTATATTCGTCGTAGAACTTATAGTAAGGGCATTGCTTTCCCTTGCTTTGAGAAAAACGAACGTATTCGTCTTCGTCAAGATTAATCGTGCAAACGTAGTCTTCATATTCTTCATCATAGTCAAAATATACACAGCTTTCGCAAAGAGTCATAGCAAAATCTCCTTTCGTTTTGTTTCTGATTTTATTATAGCACAAAAATATGAAATGTGCAAGGAATATTTAAAGATAAATTGGGATTTATCGGGGAGTAAAAAATTAGTTTTGAGTAAATGAGGAACTCCCTCACCCGCTCACGCGGGAGCTCCCTCTGCGGAAGGAGCCTTCTCTAAGGCAATCTTTCATATGTAG
>JAGBYG010000165.1 GCA_017628875.1 Clostridia bacterium | reverse complement strand
GGTAAGGAGAAAATCGTTATGTGTTGTTTTGCTTTACAAAACAACACGATTTGCGCAAAGTTTTGCGCGATGGCTCTACAAAAAGTTTTGCGGAGCTTTTTCAAAAGCGACCCATTTTGTTTTTAACTAACTATTCGATAAATCCCAATTTATTTATGCTTGTTGTAGCAAAAACCCTTGACAAATCAAGGGTTTTGCTATAAAATAGACGTATAGTAATTTTGAAAAAAGGAGAAAAACTATGAAAGACAGAAAAGAAATTCCCGCAAAATACAAGTGGGACTTATCCGTTATCTACGCGGACGAAAAGGCATTTTATGCTGATTATGCACAGGTAGAAAAAATGATTAAGGAATTTCCCAAGCACGAAAAGACAATGACAAAGAGCGCAGAGGGCCTTTACAATTGTCTTAAAGCTATGTGCGATGCTGAGGCAATTATTGAGAAGCTTTGGAGCTATGCATCTCTTAATTTCTCAGTTGACTCAACCAACAACGCATTCCAAGCGCTCAACGGCAAAGTGCGTTCATTGGCAGTTCAGGCAGGTGCGGCTTCTTGGTTCATTAGCCCCCGTTTGCTCGCTCTTGACACAGAAACAGTAAATGCTTGGTTTGTGGAGTATCCTGCACTTGAAACATTCCGCAGAATGATTGAAACCACAATGAGAGAAAAGCCCCACACTCTTTCCGACGAGTGCGAGCAGCTTATGGCAAGATTGCAGGACGGTTTCGGCACACACGGTGATATCAGAAGCATCTTTGCGAATAGCGACCTTCGTTTTGGCAAGATTAGAAACGAAGAAGGCAAACTCGTTGAGCTTACTGACACAAACTACGTAACATTCCTTATGAGTGGCGACAGACGTGTTCGTCAGGCGGCATTCAGAAAGATTTATGAAACATACGCGCAGTTTGGCAATACGTTCGCAACAACTTTCAATGCTATGGTTCGCGAAAGAGGTACTCTTGCAAAGGTTAGAGGATACAAGAACTCCATCACTGCTTCTACTTTCCGTGATGAAGTAACTCCCGACATTTACAACAATCTTATCAGCTGCGTACACACAGGACTTCCCGTGCTTTATGATTACTATGAACTCAAGAGAGAGGTTCTTGGTTTGCAGAAGCTCCATCTTTACGACGTTTATGCGCCCCTTATCGGCGAGCTTGACAGAGTTTACACATACGATGAAGCAGTTGAAGAAGTACTCAAGACAGTTGAAATCTATGGTGACGAGTACTACAATGCACTTCGCGCAGGACTTCTCGAAAAGGGTTGGGTTGACGTATATCCCAGCCGTGGTAAGCGCGGTGGTGCGTTCAGTGCAGGCACACCTGTGACCGAGCCCTATATCTTGCTCAACTATACCGATACTCTTGACGACGTTTCAACACTCGCTCACGAGGCAGGTCACTCAATGCATTCTTGGTTCTCAACTCACTATAATGAGCCCCACAATTCAAACTACACTATTTTCGTAGCAGAGGTTGCTTCCACTGTTAACGAGCTTCTCTTGTTCCACAGAAAGCTCCGTGAATGCACCGATGATAACGAAAAGCTCTATATTCTTAATCAATTGATGGAAACTTATAAGGGCACACTTTACCGCCAGACAATGTTTGCAGAATTTGAGAGAGATATGCACGCAATGAGCGAAAAGGGAACTCCCCTTACAGCTGACGTGGTTAATAAGCACTACTATAAGCTTGTTAAGAAGTATTTTGGACGTGACGTTGCGGTTGACAAGCAGATTGCTATGGAATGGATGAGAATTCCTCACTTCTATTCAAGCTTCTACGTTTACAAGTACGCAACCTGCATTAGCGCTGCTTCTGCAATCGTTAAGAGAATTGAAAACGAGGGCGCGGCTTATGTTAATCAGTATATCGATTTCCTTAAGTGCGGCGGATCTAAATCTCCTCTTGATTCACTCCTCGTTGCAGGAATTGATATGAGAGATCCTTCCGTTGTTAACGGAGCAATCGAAGATTTCAGAAACGCAGTTGCTGAATTCAGAGAGATTTATAATAAGAGAAAATAAAAATTAATGGGAGTCCGAAAGGACTCCCAATTTTTTATTAATTTGTGCAATTTTTGAGTGCTTTATTAAATTCTTCGTCAATCATAGCGGAGTTGTCTGCGCCAAGCTGATATTTTGAAAATACTGATTGAACGAGCAAATCGATGTTTTCCGTAGCTTTTTCACAACCTTCGAAAATCGGACATACGAAATAATCACAAGATTGTTCAAAAAGCACTTTTACGGGTGAATATTGTAGAGATATATCTTTACTAATAAAATTTTTGTAAGTTGGTGATTCTTTTGCGGAATTTATCATTGGAATGGATTTGTTATATATCGCGCTAAATGCTTGAGCTTCAGGGTCGGTTGTAAGAAATTTAAGGAAAAGCCAAGAAGCATATATTTCTTGTGTGTTTTCGTTATTTAAAATACAAAATGAAATACCGGTAGTATTTGCTTTGGGATTGGATAGGTCAACTTGCGGAATGGGAGCAACGCCCACTTCAAATTCATATTCGCCATCAATTCTGTTGGGGGAGTGATAAGCAGCGCCTCTTGACGAAGCAATTGACATAAACATTTCTTGATTGGCAAAAGATTCGATTGTATCATACCCAATATATGAAGTTGTTAACCATCCATTTTTGTACCAATCGGCAAATTTTGAAACGAATTCCTTGTTAGTATCGTTATCAAAAAGGAATTCGCCATTCAAATTTGTATAATCGGAGCCATACTGCGCAGCAAGTGTGATAAACAGATTTTCTTCCGAATCATATCCGAGAGGAGTAGAATCGGGATAATGATCCTTTAGAATCTTGATGCAATTTTCAACCTCATCCCAAGTTTTAGGGGGGGCGAGACCAAGCTCATTGAATACTGTTTTGTTATAATAAAGAAGGTCTGTTTCTTTTGAAAAAGGGAGAGAATATATCTTGCCGTCGGCACCTAATTTTTCACCATTCAAAAAAGCAGGAACAAAATCATTATGCTGATTTTTGGTAAAGCCCATTGTTTCGCCCGTTGATTCAATAACGCATTGACTGTCAATAAAACGATTAAGTTCTATTACTTTATTGTCGTTTACGTACTGAACAATTTGTTTCGGTGAACAAAATACGAGATTGGGTGGTGTCTCGGCATAAGGATTGCCGTCTATATTTTCATAAATATGATCACAGTCGTCCCAAACGTTTGTTTTAACGGTGATGTTGGGGTATAACTCTTTAAACCTTTCGGCAGCTCTTTCTATTGCCGATATACCGCTACTTGCAAACATAGTGTGCCAAACGTTAATTGTGACCTTCGAGCCATCATAGGCACCGTCATAAATATCGGGCTCTTTGGTAGTTTTGAAATTACAAGAAAACAATGCAATCGTTGATAGTAAAAGAGTGAATGCAAGTAAGCGAGAAAGTTGTTTTTTCATAGTTTATGCCTTCCTTTTTTGATTAGAAATTGGTGTTTCTGATCTTATTATATATCTTGTAGAAAAAAATGCAATAGCTTTTGAATAATTTATTTACATTTTCGGTGTTTTTATGATATAATGAATTAAATAATCGAAGGAGCAAAATATGAAGGGATATAACTTAATCGTAGTTTTTAATAGGGAAGCCGACAAAATGCTGATGTGCAAGAGAATAAAGGAGCCGTATAAGGATTTGTCGAATTTTGTGGGTGGAAAAATTGAGCAAAGCGAGGACGGTATGAATGCCGCCTACCGCGAGCTTTTTGAAGAAACCTCGATAACTAGAGAAGATATAAAACTCACGCATATGATAGATTTCACCTATCATATGGCGCAGGAATACGTTGAGGTTTATGTCGGCAGATTGAATAAAGATGTTGAAATTCAGGGCGACGAAAATATCCTCTATTGGTCGGATTTCGACCACAATTTCTTTGACCCCACACTCTACGCCGGAGAAGGCAATATCGGTCATATTATGATGCATATTGATTTTGATAGGGAGAAATTGTTGGAATTGTAATATGAGTGAAAATCTGCCGAAAAGAAAGAGCATAAGATTAAAAGAATACAATTATAGCGAAATGGGATTGTATTTTTTAACAATATGTACAGATAAACGTCGTAAGATATTATCCAAAATCGTAGGGGTCGGCGTCCCCGACGACCCGTTTTTCAATCCGCAAACCGTAGGGGTCGGCGTCCTCGACGACCCGCGCGTTGAATTAACGGCGTATGGAAAAATTGTGGACAAATATATAAACCAATTAAATGATTTTTATGAAAATATATGCGTTGAACAATATGTGATTATGCTAAATCACATACATATGATTTTGTTTGTGCGCGATGACGGGTCGTCGGGGACGCCGACCCCTACGAACAAACCTAATGCTGTGATACCTGCGTTTGTATCAACGTTCAAACGATTTTGTAATAAAGAAATTGGTGAAAACATTTGGCAAAGATACTATTACGACCACGTAATCCGCAACCAACGTGATTACGAAGAAATATCAAAATACATCTACGAAAACCCACTAAAATGGCAATTTGATGAACTTTATACCGAATAACAAAAATCCCGACGGAATTTCCGTCGGGATTTTATGTATTTACATTAATTATTTGCTCTTAATGTATTCATCCATTGCCTTAGCAGCTGTTTTACCAGCGCCCATAGCAAGAATTACTGTTGCAGCACCTGTTACTGCGTCACCGCCTGCATAAACGCCTTCACGAGATGTAAGACCATTTTCATCTGCGATAAAGCAACCGTGCTTGTTTGTTTCAAGACCCTTTGTTGTATTTCTGATAAGGGGGTTGGGGCTTGTACCGATGGACATGATTACGCAGTCAACGTCAAGAACGAACTCGGAGTCGGGCTTAACGATGGGACGACGTCTGCCGGATGCGTCGGGCTCACCAAGTTCCATCTCTACGCACTTCATACCTGTAACGAACTTGTGGTCGTCACCAAGGATTTCAACGGGAGATGTGAGTGTCTTGAAGATGATGCCTTCTTCTTCAGCATGTTCAACTTCTTCCTTACGAGCAGGAAGTTCGCTCATACCACGACGGTAAACGATGTAAACATTTTCTGCGCCAAGACGCTTAGCAGAACGAGCTGCGTCCATAGCAACGTTACCACCACCAACGATTGCAACGTTCTTGGAATTCTTAATAGGTGTATCAGAATCAGGTCTGTATGCCTTCATAAGGTTTACACGAGTAAGGAATTCGTTAGCAGAGTAAACACCCTTAAGGTTTTCACCGGGGATATTCATGAAGTTGGGAAGACCTGCACCGGAACCGATGAAGATTGCTTCAAAGCCCATATCGAAGAGCTCGTCAACCTCAATTGTTCTACCAACAACAACGTTTGTTTCAACCTTAACACCAAGTGCCTTAAGGTTTTCGATTTCGTCCTGAACAATCTTCTTAGGAAGACGGAACTCAGGAATACCGTAAACGAGAACGCCGCCTGCAAGGTGGAGTGCCTCGAAAATTGTTACTTCGTAACCAAGTCTTGCAAGGTCGCCTGCACATGTAAGACCAGAAGGTCCTGCACCGATGATAGCGCACTTGTGACCGTTAGAAACGGGAGCCTGGGGCTTTTCTGTTGCGTGAGCATTGTGCCAGTCAGCAACGAATCTTTCAAGACGTCCGATAGCAACGGGCTCACCCTTAATACCTCTTACACACTTGCTTTCGCACTGTGATTCCTGAGGACAAACACGTCCGCAAACTGCGGGAAGAGCAGAGCTCTTGGAAATGATCTGGTAAGCGCCTTCAAAATCTCTTTCCTTAATCTTGGAAATGAAAGCGGGAATATCAATAGAAACAGGGCAACCGCCAACGCAGGGCTTGTGCTTACAGTTGAGACATCTTTCTGCCTCATCAACTGCCTGCTCCTCTGTGTAGCCAAGTGCTACTTCAAGGAAGTTACCGTTACGGACCATTGGGTCCTGAACGGGCATTTCATTCTTTTTAAGACTCATATTAGGCATATTATTTTACCTCCTTCTTGAAGAGATTGCAAGCCTCTTCGTGTTTGTGTCTTTCGAAATCTCTATACATAGAGGAACGCTCGATAGCTTCGTCGAAGTCAACAAGGTGACCGTCGAAGTCAGGACCGTCAACGCAAGCGAACTTTGTTTCGCCGCCAACAGTAAGACGGCAACCGCCGCACATTCCTGTACCGTCGATCATAATGGGGTTCATAGAAACCACTGTAGGAATGTTGTGTTCCTTTGTGAGTTTGCAAACGAACTTCATCATAACAAGAGGACCGATTGTGATAACTTCATCATAAACGTTGCCTTCTTCAATAAGTGCCTGAAGTGCGTTTGTTACAAGACCCTTTTCACCGTGTGAGCCGTCATCTGTCATCATCTTCATAACGTCAGAAACTGCTGCAAATTCGTCCTCAAGGATTACAAGATCCTTGTTTCTGAAACCAACGATGGAGTGAACCTCAGCACCAAGTGCGTGAAGCTTCTTTGCGATAGGATAAGCGATAGCGCAACCAACACCACCACCAACTACAGCAACCTTCTTAAGTCCTTCTGTGTGAGAGGGAACACCAAGAGGTCCTACGAAGTCGTGAATGTATTCGCCTTCGTTAAGCTGGTTGAGCTTTTCTGTTGTAGCACCAACGATCTGGAAGATAATTGTGATTGTGCCTGCTTCACGATCGTAATCTGCGATTGTGAGAGGAATTCTTTCGCCTGCTTCATCAACGCGAAGGATGATGAACTGACCGGGCTCTGCCTTCTTGGCAATGAGGGGTGCCTCAACGTCCATAAGTGTTACTGTAGGATTGAGGACTTTCTTTCTAAGAATTTTGTACATAGTATTTTACCTCTTTTTAATAAAATGAGTTTTTAAACTAAAATTTAATCTTTGGAACGCGTTTTTCAAGCATTCCCGCGGCAAGTCCGACAAGTATTCCCGCAGCGCATCCCGAAATGAGAAGAACGGGGAGGTAATAAACGATCTGTGCCGTGCTTGTTACCGCCCAAGCAACGAGTATTTGACCGATGTTATGGCATACGCCACCGACAACGCTGATGCTTACGCGATTAAAGGATGTTAACTTTTGCATAAGTGTCATTATCAAAAGACTGAGAATAGCGCCGCCAAGACTGTATGCCATACTCATCACGCTTCCGAAAAGCAAGCTGACGAGTATAACTCTGACAATGCTCACAACCGACGCCTCTTTCCAACCGATGCGATAAAGAATAAACATTATCGCAATATTGGGAAGACCCATTTTAATGCCCGGAAGAGCGGTTGTAAGGGGAGGAAGCAAGGTTTCAACGAATGAAAGTATCATCGCAACCGCGGTAAAAAGACCTAAAAACGTCATTTTTGAAGTTTTCATTTTTTACCTCCTTATTTTCGCTCCAATTTACATTATATCATAATTAACTTATTATGTCAACATCCTTTGGCTCGCCGCCGTAAACCGTGACGGTGAGTTTGTTTGGCAGACAAGTAATAACTTGTCCTGTTTTACTGATTTTTCCTTGCTTTACGCAAAGGTGATCGGGGCAATCTGCCTCAGAGAGATAGGCATATCCGTCTTCTATCGTAAGAATGTTAGTTCCGCCATTTAATGTATAAGTGGCATTCACGTTAAGGGGATAGGTTGCAACCTTTGTGCCGTCAATCTTAACTTCCACGCACGCGCCCTCCTTCTGCGTAAATTTTACGCAGATAAGGAGAATGAGTGCAAGCGCTACGATTACGCCAATCAATATAAAATCTTTTTTCTTCATTTAATCAGAAGCAGAGGAGTGCAAGTGTAATCATTCCTGCGATAAGCAAGTGAATGGGCAAACCACGGAAAGAATAGGGAATTGCATCATAGTCCATTCTGAATTCAAGCGCTGAATAAACAGCAAGAATAACTGTAAATCCAAGACCTACGCCAATGCTTGTAATAAGTGCTTCAACAAGGCCAAGCTCTGCGTTGTGGATACAAAGTCCGAGAACCGCACCGTTGATAGCGAATTTTGTAAAGTCAACCTTGCAGAATTTTTCGATTACGTTGTGTTCAATAACGTGGAATACTTCAACAACCACCAAAACAACACAAACGAAAACGAGTGTCTGAAGATAAGAAACATTGTGAAGAAGGAATTTGTTTATGGGCCAGGTGATGAGAGTGGAAAGAAGCATTACCACTGTTGTGCCAAGACCAAGAACCAAGCTTCTTCTGTTGCTTCTCTCGTTTTCAAGCACTGCGCCTGTACCGAGGAAGTGAAGAAGAGGATAGTTGTTAGAAAGAAGACCTGCCAAAACGATACCAAGAATAATTTCGAGTGTCATATTATGCATTCTCCTTTCTGCTGTTGATATAAGCACCGAGCTTGCGAATAGCCGCAAGAACGAGTGCAAGAACGAGATAACCGCCAAACGCACCTGCGAGCGCGGAAACCTTATAATTGCTCATAAAGCCGATGTCGATGCCCCAAACACTTGCGCTTCCGAAGAACTCACGAATAAGTGCGCAAATAAGCATAATAATCGCGAGGAAACCGCCTGTTACAAGGGAAACTGCGATTGATTCAAACTCACCGTGGCAGCCTGCAACCTCGTCTGCATCGCGGAAGATAACCGCGGAAACTGAAAGACAATCAAGGTGAACGCCAAGCATTT
>JAGBYG010000164.1 GCA_017628875.1 Clostridia bacterium | reverse complement strand
GTATTCTTCTGTCTATACATATAATATGGAAGGTATCCCGCCGCCTGTGCTCTAAGCTGCGAATAGTCAACGCATTTGCCAACGTCACCGCCGCGAATAGAATATATATTCTGATTTTGAGCCAATATATCTGCTGCCTTTTTAACGCAGAAAGTATGTACCGTTATATTTTCGGGCTCAAGTGCAATTATCTTATCAAATGTTGATGAGAAATACTTAAAGGTATCTCCCGGCAACCCTGCAATAAGATCGGTGTTTATACATTTAATACCTGAATTTCTAGCAATCTCAAACGCGCGATAGAATTCGTCAATACTATGACTTCTGCCAATAGATTTAATTACCTGCTCGTTAAGAGATTGAGGATTAACACTAACTCTCGTTATTCCATACTTTTTAGCAACTGCGAGCTTGCCCTCGGTTATGGTATCAGGGCGTCCACCTTCAAGTGTAAATTCCTCAAGAGACGAAACGTCAATTTTACTGTCAATAAGGGACAAGAGTTTTTCAAGCTGCTCTTCAGTAAGAATGGTAGGTGTTCCACCACCGATATATATCGTTTTAAGATTAAGTCCAAGCTCTATAACCGTATCAAGCATCTGTGAAAGGTCTTCACAAAGCTTTTCAAGATAAGCAGGAATGAGAGAAAGAAGCTTTGGCGTAGTATATGAGACAAACGAACAATAAGAGCAACGAGAGGGACAAAAAGGAATTGAAATATAAATACTGCAATCTTTAATGTCGGGATTACCCATTATCTTTTGTTCTCTGCGCGCAATATCTGTAGCAAGAGCCGCCTTTTTAGGAATAACAAAATAATCGTTATTGAGTATTTTTCTTACCTTTGCTTTGGAATTGCCGTTCAAAAGCATCTCCATAGCTACCTTGGAAGGTCTGACACCTGTAAGCATACCCCAAGAAGGTCTATATCCGAGTATTTCGCTGCCAACCGCCAAAACAACGTTTCCTGCGGCAATTTTGGCAGTTCTCTGCTTTGTCACCTCAGGAGTAAAATCAACGCATTTTTCAGATTCGGCAATTTTTCCTTGATATGTTAATTTTGCCCACGCATACGAACCCGTTTCGCTATTTTTTACCGTGACCTCCATTACAGGGGTATCCTCGGTAATCTCTTGATTTTCAACGAATTTTTCGCCCGGGAAAAATATCATACATAGAGTTTGAACGTAAAAGGCATTAATATCGCCCGTCACGGTTAATTTCATTTTAATTCTCCTTAACTTTTAAGTATGTTACTATCCATAACGATGGTAACAGGACCGTCATTCAATATGCTAACCTGCATATCTGCTCCAAATTCACCCGTACCAACGTGCTTAACCTCTTTGCGCATAAGCTCAACAAAATATTCATAAAGCTCGTTTGCGTGATCGGGAGAGCCCGCGCCAAAATAGTCAGGTCTGTTCCCTTTTTTATAGTTAGCAAGTAAAGTGAACTGAGAAACTATCAATGCTTCTCCGTCAACATCCTTGACGGAGAGATTCATTTTTCCGTTTTCGTCGCAAAAAATTCGCAACTTTGATATTTTTGTAGCAAGAAGCTCTGCGTCAAGCTTAACGTCATCCTTTGAAACACCAAGAAGTATCATAAGCCCGTGCCCACATTTGCCACGAACAATTCCGTCAATACTAACGCTTGAATTTCTTACTCTTTGTATAACTGCTATCATAATTTATCCTTTATTAATTTACAAATCCACGGGAAACGTCATAAATTCCGGGAATTGAACGAAGTCTTGAAACAATTGATGCATAGTGATCGGTATTCTTACATCCAACCTTCAATGATACAATTGATCCACCCGAGGTTGTTTGAACGTTAATTTGAAGAATGTCAACTCGCATATCTGCAAGAGCAACTGAAATATCTGCAAGCATACCAATTCGGTCATCAACTCGAATTTGAAGATTTGCTTCAAACAAGCTTCTCTTTTCATTAGAATCAGAATCCCAAGATGCCTCAACCCAACGATCCGAATATTCGGGATTTTTCTTTCCGTTAATAACGTTGGGGCAATCGCATTTGTGAATTGAAATACCGTAACCCTTTGTAATAAAACCGATAACACTATCACCCGGCAATGGATTACAGCACTTTGCAAACTTAACGCTGCATCCACTTTCTCCGTCAACAATAATACCGCTGTTTGATTTAATCTTTCTCGGCTTCGCAGTAATGATAGTTTCCTCAGTAACTGCAGGCGGTGGTTCAACGGGAGCAACCATTTTTGCAATTTCATCAACAATCTTATTTCTTACCTTAGAAAGCTGAATTCCACCGTAACCGATAGTGTTATAAAGATCGTCTGCAGTAGAAAAACCGTTTCTGATTGCAACGTTTTCAACAGCTTCGGTTCTTGTTGCTTCATTGACAACGTAACCTGCTTTCTTAATCTCACCCTCAACCATTGATCTTCCAAGCAAGATATTGTCGGCACGCTTTTCCTTCTTAAACCATTGACGAATTCGCTTTTTAGCCCCACTTGTGGTAACAATATTCAGCCAGTCACGGCTTGGACCTTTAGCGGAAGATGAAGTCAAAATCTCTACGATTTCACCGTTTTGAAGAACTCTGTCAATGGGAACAATCATTCCGTTGATCTTTGCGCCAATCATCTTGTGACCAACAGCACTATGAATTGCATAAGCAAAGTCAATAACGGTCGCACCCTGAGGCAGAGCC
This sequence comes from Clostridia bacterium, assembly GCA_017628875.1. GTDB lineage: Bacteria > Bacillota > Clostridia > Oscillospirales > CAG-272 > RGIG4608. The sequence goes on along the minus strand of JAGBYG010000164.1, from coordinate 2,875 downwards.
ATAACGTCACCATTGGGTGTAAACACAAAGGTTTCATCGTGGAAAATATCGATTTTAAGCGCCTGCATAAATTCTTCGGGGTCTCGCATTTCATCCTCAGTTTCGAGAAGACGAGAAATCCATTCAAGCTTCTTATCGATTTCCTCTTTGGAACGCTCACCCGATTTATACTTCCAGTGAGCAGCCACACCGTATTCAGCGATATGGTGCATTTCCCAAGTTCTTATCTGCACTTCAAAAGGAATACCGTATTTACCGATAACCGTAGTATGAAGTGAGCGATACATATTGGGTTTGGGAGTAGAAATATAGTCCTTAAATCTACCGGGCACGGAATTAAACATCTCGTGAATCAAACCAAGAGCCGTATAACAATCAAGCTCGGTATCAACGATTATACGCAAAGCATAAAAGTCGAAAATTTCATCAAAGCTCTTGTTTTGATTATACATTTTTCTGTATATACTATAAGCTGTTTTAATACGTCCCTCAAGAGTAAATTTAATATTATTTTCTGTGAGCTTATTGTCAACCATAAGTCTTACGTCCTCAATAAAATGAAGACTCTGACCGTATTTTTTCTCAATATTGGTTCTAACCTCTTCATAACCTATGGGGTCGATATATTTCAAGCCAAGATTTTCAAGCTCCTGCTTGATTTTTTGCATACCAAGACGATGTGCCAAAGGTGCATAAACCTGCATAGTTTCAAGAGCAGTAATTCTTCTCTTATGGTCGGGCTTTGCATCAAGCGTTCTCATATTATGAACTCTGTCACAAAGCTTGATAAAGATAACTCTAACGTCCTTGGACATTGCAAGAAGCATCTTTCTAAGCGTTTCGATATGCGCCTCTTCCTTATCCTCAACCTTAAGGGTTACAATCTTGGTAAGACCGTCAACAAGCATTGAAACGTCTGCACCAAAGAGTTTTTCTATTTCCTTTAAATCTGTTTTTTCCGCGCAATCCTCAACAGTATCGTGCAAAAGAGCCGCGCAGATGGAATCCGTGTCAAGCTCAAGTCCTGCAACGATTTCGGCAACTGCAATGGGGTGCGAAATATATTCTTCACCGCTTGCTCTAAACTGCCCCTCGTGCAAGGTGCGCGCATATTCATAAGCTTTTTCTATCTTTTCGATATCATATTTCTTCCCCGTTGCTTTAAGCATCGTAAGAAGCTTTTCGATACCATTATGTGTAGTAGACATAATAATCTCCGTTATTTTTTAATACATTGATTTTTAATCTTTTTAAGTATTGAAGATTTTTCGATACTTGTTTTTTCAGCATTGAAGTATATATCATACTGATAAATACCGGGGTTAACCTCGTCAACAGTGCAAATTTTCAATTCATTAAGCACCTCAAGTATTATTTTAAGCTTTGCTAAACGAATATTAGCACCCTTAATTCCCGATAATTTATGATAAATCTCAACCTCTGTCATCATATCATTTCCCGTGCGAAATTCCTGCCTGAGCATTGAATATACTATGGCAAAATCATCACGTGTGGGAATAATATCTTCATCCTCGTTAAATTTATCTCCTCTGCGCACGGCACGGAAGAGTTCATTCTCATTTTTGAAATATGAGATATAATCTTCAGACAATCTAATATCCTGAATTATCATCTGCACGCTTTCCACGTTATTGAAATTATTAATATCAAGTGTAAACAATACGTCAACGACATCCTTTTCTTTGATATTAAGATTCAAATAAGACCTGTGGAACATTACCGCATTAATAATCGTTCCGTTTTGCTCAAACACAAATTTGGTGTGGTTTCCTGCACCGATAAGATGCGCTCCCATTACCTTTACACCCTTAACGATAAAATTAGGTGTTGGATTCATATTACCAAACGGCTCAAGCTTTGTAATCTCTTTGGCAAGATTCATTGTCAAATCTGCAAGAGTAAGCTCCCTATCCGCCTCAATTTTGTAATACAAGTCCTCTTCAGTAAGTGTTTTATTTGCATATTCGTTTATTTTCTCGCGGAATAGGTCAACGTCCTTGCGACGCACACTAAGACCTGCTGCAAGCTCGTGTCCGCCAAATTTAACAAGTGTATCCTTAGAATAAGACAATGCTTCCACAAGATTAAAGCCTTTAATACTTCTTCCCGAGCCCTTTCCAATATCAAGGCCACTTGGCTCACCAACGTCTGCTCCATCAAACGAAATAAGAATGGACGGCAAACCATATTTTTCAGTAACCTTTGAGGAAACAATACCAACCACACCCTGAAGCCACTCGTCGTCACTTACAACGATTACCTTTTGGTTTTCAAGATCAAGCTCGTTTTCTATTTTCTTATATGCCTGCTCGGCAATTTTATTTTCTTCAATTTGTCTTGTATAGTTAATTTCACAAAGCTCGTGAGCAAGATGCTGCGCCTTCGTTTCGTCATCTATAAGCAAAAGTTCAACTGCAAGCGTTGCGCTGCTTATTCTGCCTGCAGCATTTATTCTTGGTGCAATCGTAAAACCGATATATGTTGAATTAATCTTTCTCGGTTTAACATTTCTGGGTTTGCTTTCAACAACAGGACGCACATTGGGATTAGAACCCGCGCTCGCCGCTTCCATAAGCGCGCGCAAACCAACTCTGTTAGTTTTTTCAAGCATAGCAAGTCCCATTTTGACAATCATTCGATTTTCGTCAACTATGGGCATAACATCGGCAATAGTACCAATTGCAGCAAGATCTGAAAATCGATAATAGATTGACTTTACCGCTTCCATTTCTCTGCTTCTGTCATAAAACAAAAGTGTTTCAATAGCGCAAATCACTTTGAAGATTACACCAACACCTGCTAACGATTTAAATGGATATTGACAGTCACTTCTCTTCGGATCAATCACTGCATC
>JAGBYG010000163.1 GCA_017628875.1 Clostridia bacterium | reverse complement strand
TGCGGTAAAAACATTTGTGACGAGCGCGAAGAAGTGAGTCACGCGAGTTGCGCGGAGTCTGTGGACTTAGCACAAATAATATTTCTGTTGGGCAAAGCTCCACAAAAGTTTTGCGGAGCTTTTTCAAAAGCGACCAATTTTTTACTTTGTATCTTCTCCCCGATAAATCAAAATTTGAAAACAATTACTATGCAAAAAGGACACCTCGAAATTGAGGTGTCCATAATTTTGTTATTTTATCAAGAGGGCTGTTTTCCGAAGTATGCCTGAATACCGCCGTCAACGTAAAGAATTTGTCCGTTTACGAAGTCGGAAGCACTTGAAGCGAGGAATACTGCAGGGCCTGCAAGGTCTTCGGGGTCACCCCAACGGCCTGCGGGTGTTTTTGTATCGGTGATGAAACTATCGAAGGGATGCTTGCTTCCATCTGCCTGAGGCTCACGAAGAGGAGCTGTTTGAGGCGTTGCGATATAACCGGGGCCGATACCATTGCACTGAATATTATACTGACCATATTCGGATGCGATATTTCTTGTGAGCATCTTAAGACCGCCCTTTGCAGAAGCATAAGCAGAAACAGTTTCACGTCCGAATTCACTCATCATAGAGCAGATGTTAATAATCTTACCACTTCTCTGCTTAATCATTGAAGGAAGAACTGCCTTTGAAACGATGAAGGGGGCATTCAAGTCAACGTCGATTACCTGACGGAACTCACTTGCCTTCATTTCGATCATAGGAATTCTCTTAATGATACCTGCATTATTAACAAGAATGTCGATAACGCCAACTTCTCTTTCAATCTGCGCTACCATCGCATTTACTGCATCTTCATCAGTAACGTCGCAAACATATCCCTTTGCGTCAATTCCGTCAGCCGCATAGGAAGCAAGACCGCGATCAACAAATTCCTGCTTAATATCGTTGAAAACTATCTTCGCACCAGCTGCGTGAAGTCCTTTTGCGATAGCATATCCAATACCGTAGGATGCGCCTGTAATAAGGGCAACCTTGCCTTCAAGTGAAAAATTCTGAATACTCATTTTCTAATCTCCTTTATTATCTAAGATCCTTGGTCAAAATGTGGTCCATATCGGTAAATTCCTGATTTTCGCCGCACATAGCCCAAATAAACGAATAGTTCTTTGTTCCAACACCACTATGTATTGACCAAGAGGGTGAAATTACCGCTTCTTCGTTGTGCATAATAATGTGACGTGTTTCGTTTGGCTCGCCCATCATATGAAATACTGCATCGTTTTCATCCATATCAAGATAGAAATAAACTTCCATTCTTCTTGCGTGGGTGTGTGAGGGCATTGTGTTCCAGTTTGAGCCAACCTCAAGCTGAGTAAGACCCATCGAAAGCTGGCAGGACTGCATTACCTCAGGGTGAATGTACTGATTGATTACACGCTTGTTGCAATCCTCAAGTGAGCCGCAGGGTACTTTTCTTGCCTTTGTAATATCTATTTTTCTAATGGGATATTCTGTATGTGCAGGACAGCTTGTTGCATAGAATTTTGCAGGGCAAGCAGGGTCAACTGAACGGAAAACAATATCCTTATGACCACGTCCTACGTAAATACCGTCACGGGGATTCATTTCATAAACCTCACCGTCAATAACGATTTCGCCCTTACCACCGATATTAATACAGCCAAGCTCTCTGCGCTGAAGGAAATAGTCAGCGGCAAGCTCCTTGCCCGCTTCAAGAGACAATTCGTTGTCAACGGGATAAATACCAAGAACGATAATTCTGTCGATATGGCTATAAACCATTTTTACGTTATCTTTTGTGAAAAGACCTGAAATATGAAATTCCTCTCTAAGTCTGTCAGTAGTATAATATTTGACATCCTTAGCATTAGCAGCATCTCTAACTTCCATAATAAATCTCCTTTATTATTAAAATAAAAATTTCTTCATATTAAAGATACCATATTTTGCAAAATAAATCAAGTGTTTTTGCAAATTTATTATTATTTTGTATATATTATACAAATATATTATATCAACTAAAATTGATAAATTATTTTATAAAAAACTATGGCATTTTTTTGTGTTTTGTGATATAATGACTATAATTAGGTTAATTATACCCATTTATAGATTACAGGAGGGCTTTATGGCTCATTATATAGAAAAACTTGAAAAATCTACGCTTCCTCTGATTGTGCTAAACGGCACTGTGGCATTCCCTGCCATAACCGTTAATTTTGAGCTTTCAGACAAAGCAAATATTGCGGCTATTGATGCTGCAAACAGTGTAAATTCATTCATTTTCATCGTTTCAAAAAAACAAATTTCAAACGATCCAATCGACTATTCAAACGTTTTCAATATCGGTACGGTTGCAAAAATTAAGCAATCTATAAAGACACCCGAAGGCAAGCTCCGCGTTATTGCAGAGGGATTTGCTCGCGGTGTGGTTGAAGAGTTTAGAGATTTTGCTAATTACCGCATTGCAAACGTTATTTGCAAAACCCTCACTTTAGAGGATCCTGACACAATTAGAATTGAAGCACTTTCTCGCGAAGTACTTTTGGCAGTTGAAAAAATGGCAGGATTTTTGCCTGCTTCCTCAAAAGAGGTGATTTCAACCATCAAAACAATTAAAAATCCCGGTGCTCTTGCAGACTTTATCGCGTCAAACATTCTTGTAAGACACACCGACAAGCAAGAAATACTTGCCTGCTTTGAGCCAATAGAAAGATTGCAGAGATTGATTTTTCTTCTTGAGGAGGAAACTGCTCTTCTTGAATGTGAAAGCGCAATTCATAAAGAAGTGCGTGCGCGCTTAAATCGAAATCAAAAGGAATTCTACCTTCGTGAGCAGCTTCGAGTTATCAAAGAGGAGCTTGGCGACACAGGAGAATCCGACGAATACTTCGAGCGCATTTTTGATATGCATTTCCCCACCGAAATTGAAGAAAAGCTCATTAAGGATGCCGAAAGAATGGCGCGCCTTCCCTTTGGCTCTGCAGAGCTTTCCGTTATGAGAACTTATTTTGACACAGTCCTTGACATTCCGTGGAACAACTCAACAAAGGACAGAACGGATATTTCTGCCGCTTCAAAAATCCTTGAGCGCGACCACGATGGTCTTGAGGATGTTAAAAAAAGAATTCTTGAATTCCTTGCAGTTAAGGAATTAAATCCCGACCTTAAAAATCAGATTATTTGTCTTGTTGGCCCTCCCGGTGTTGGTAAAACGTCAATCGCTACGTC
>JAGBYG010000162.1 GCA_017628875.1 Clostridia bacterium | reverse complement strand
GGATATACCCGGCGCGAGAGTTCAAATCTCTCCTTCTCCGCCACGAAAGTCCTTGATTTTCAAGGACTTTTTCGTTTTTTATAGGACAAAATCCCATACCACCCCATACGCGTATTTTTATGTAAAGCACCGAGTTTAGAACTCGGTGCTTTTATTATTAATCAAATACGAACTGCATCAGTATGCTAATTCGATAATTCCGTTGGAATATGAATACACATTAGCATTAAGACTAAAGCTTTCTCCGTAAGCTTCATAGTCAATAAAATACTCAAGATTTTCGGGAATTTTATATTCATTGGCCTCACATACCATTTTGCCAAAATCGTACCAATCGTAACCTTCGTAAAGGAAGATGCCCTCGTCCCATGCATCCCCTCGATGTTCAACGAGATCAGCGAACTCATCAAGACCACAAACTTCAGCAACAGCTTGCATAGTTGCAAAACGACTTCTATCTGTCAAAACTCCAGCTGCGTTCAAAAGATTGAACACATGTTTGGGGTGCCACTGTTTGAGGTCAGTCATTTCCTCAGAAATGTTTTGCAAATTCTCAATAACCAAACAATTGTTGAACTCATCAAGGACAAATCCCTGTTTTGTAAGTTCTTCTCTGATTTCTTCCCAAGAACTATACTTGGAAAGATCAAGGGGGCTTGAAGTAAGTACTTTGGTGTTGTTCTCGGCGTCGTGTGTGTTGTAGCTAATAGTCATTTCGATTTCATTTGTTATCATTGTGATAACCTCCTTGTGTTGATATTATTTGCACTTCTGTGCTTGTACTACAATTATGCAAGATGAAATGGGCTACCTTTTTTTCTGCACAAGGATTTTTAACTTTTTTAAAAATATTTTTCAAATTCAGTAGATTTAGTTTTGTAGCACCTGCTCACGATTATGTCCGAGGGCTTGCGAGCAAATAAGCATCGCTTTTCTATCTAAAACCTTACCTTTCAAATCATCACGGCAATAATAGGCAGAACTCACATCACGAAGTCCTTTTGCGTTGAGTGGGATTTTATTTGCTTTGCAAATACTTTCAAAGGTTAAAAAGTCCTTTTTACCGTTAGCGGTCTTGTATGAACCGATAACTCTATTTCTAAAGATGACAATTCGCTCGTTTTTGTATTCTTTGAAGGATCTTGCGTGCTTTTCATAGGTGCGTAAAGCAAAAATATGTCTATAATAATGCACGTCTGCTGCCGAACTTATCTTTTTGAAGATGTTTGAATTGCCTGCTTCTTTGCAAAGTCGAATTACTGTGTCTAACTCTTCTTGGTTTTCATAGCATATGGTCACCTGACGAGGGCGACCACCTTTGCTTGCCTTTGTTACGTTTAATTTATATATACCGTTTTCGTCAATGTATAGGTCAGAACCCTTGATTGCTGCAAGCTCTCTACGTCTTAATCCACAACACTTGCAGAAGCAAACCAAATCAGCATTCTTTTTCTCACTGAAATGCTTGTCCATTTGATTTGAATGCCTGCTACGTTTGATTTGAGAACGTTTGCGCTTGGGGATATCGATACCAAAATCCGTTGTACGACAATTATATAGTTTACCTAATGCACAAATTTGTAGCTGACAGGTCCACGGTGAGTGTTTAGCTATGCTCTCTCTCATAAACGGCTCAACGTATTTACGACAGTCCTCAAGGTTTCTCGGTTGCTTGCCAAATTCAGTTGCGTATTCTTTCCGAGCATAGTTGATGAAATAATTTATGTGCTTAAGATAACTCGTGTATGTACTATATGAGAAAATCCATTCACTTACGTCTTCACCTTTTCGCTTCAATTCGTGCTTGCTCTCTCCAATTCGCAATTTTCTATCCAATATTTGCTTTGCTTGATAACTCAAAGAGTGCCTATTTCTTGCCATTTGATCCTCCTATATAAAGATTTTGTTAAAGAAAATTCACACCACCTGAGTTTTCGATGCGGTAGCACCATCGTTGAACGGATTTGCAGACAGAACCTATATTAAAGCATTCCTCCGCAGTTTGAGTTTTTGTCGTGCGTAAAAAACCTAAAACCGCCCCTTAGCTGTTTACTCTTACATACTCGCTTCGCTCGCGAGTAAGAGTAACCAGCTTTTTCTTTTCTTCCTCTCTCATTGTTTCTCAAATTTCTTCATTAGTTTGTCCCCTCCTATACTCTTATCATATCTACTACAAATATGCGAGTTCTCCAATTACCATATCAAGTCTCCTTCATTCTTTCTCGCTTTTCTTCTTTTATTTGAATTGAGAAAGATTCAAGAGAAAACAAAAAATCAAGTCTTTTTAAGACTTGATTTTTTAATTAATATCCATTATAAAGTTTTAACCCATCTATCCGCCATATCAATCCAAACGGAAGCCTGATGTGGATTATCTTCTGGTATATCATAAGATGTTTCGTGTGTTGCTATAGACAACCCGTGAGGACCCTCTGGAAACAAAATAATCTCGTGTTTGATACCGGCACGTTCTAATGCAATTGATAAGTTTTTAGAGTTTTGAACAGGAACAACAGCATCTGTTTCAGTATGCCAAATAAATGCCGGTGGTGTACTTGCGTTAACGTGTAAATCAAGAGAAAACAAATCTACAAGTTTTTCATCAGGTGTTTCTGTTCCGCAAAAATTATGTAATGTACCAAGATGTGTATCACAAGTTGCAGTTATTACAGGATAGCACAAAACCATCGCATCAGGACGACAAATATCGGCACTATCATTTTCTGTCAATAGGTTTTTGACTTCATTATGATTCCAATACACGCCTAATGAGCAGGCAAGATGTCCTCCTGCGGAAAAACCTAATACATACACTTTATTAGGATCAATGTTGTATTCATTGGCATTATCTCTAATATACTTCATCGATAATGCAGCTTCACACAAAGGGCGAAGGTCTGATGCCATTTGACCAACAGAATATTTAAGCACAAAAACATTATATCCTCGCGCCAAAAACTGTAATGCAACGGGTTCATTCTCTCTATCAGACACCCATTGATATCCACCGCCGGGACAAATAAGTACCGCAGGACGTGGGTCGTTTTTCATTTCAGGAGAAGTATCTCTTATATACGCAATTAAATGTGCTTCCTTATCTTGGGGAAACATATACAAAGCCTTAATTTTCATATCATCACCTCATATATTATTATATATTTTTATGGTAAAGTGTCAATATATAAAAACACTTTTTTATTGGTATAATAGATAGTTTTATTAATATAAATAATCAATTAAATTACAAAATAATATTGAAAAGCTAATCTTAAAGTATTATAATAGTTGTAGCAAATATTCTCGAAAAACGAGGTATAAATATGAATTCTATAAAGCAAAAATGGTTAGATACACTTGGCTCTTTTCCAAAATGCTCTGACTACGGCAAAACAACTCTTATTTCGACTTTTTCTTATGAAGAATTTGATGCGGAATTATATCATCAAATAAATGGTGATGGGAAGTATCAGCGCACTTTGATGGTTTTGCCTAAAAATATATCCGCTAAAACACCTGCAATCGCAGTTCCCTTCTATTTCCCGACGCTATGTTAGGATTTGATATAACTACAGGAGAGATACTTGAGTCCTACAAAGGAATCGAAATGATGCTTCATCTTGTTCGCAGAGGGTATATAGTTGCTTCTGCAGAATCCTATCACTTGACTTACATTAATAGTTCAAAAAACCGCAGTAATTTCACACGTTGGCAAGATGCTGCAAATGCTTTGCTGAAGGATATGCCAAACTATACCGGAATGGGAAAGCTTTTTGACGATACCAAGCTTTTAATAGACCTCTTATACAATGATACAAGGGTTGACAATTCACGCATAGGCATTGCCGGTCATTCACTTGGTGGAAAAATGGCATTTTATGCAGGATGCCTCGACGAACGCGTTTGTGCAATATTGGCAAGTGATTTTGGTATCGGTTGGCATCAAAGCAACTGGGGTGATGATTGGTATTGGAGCAAAAAACTTCAACAAATGATAACTGCAGGAATGGATCATATACAACTTTTGAGCATTGCTTCGCCCAAGCCCTTCTGTCTTTTGGCAGGTCAATACGATACCGACGAAAGCTATGAAATAATGCTTAAAGCAGATGGATACAAAAAAGACGACGGCAGATTAAAAATAGTCAATCACGCTACCGGTCATCGTCCACCCATGTGGGCGCTTGAGGAAGGCTACAACTTCCTTGACCATTGGGTAAAAAACCAAGAATAAGGAGCTTATATGGAAACACTTCTTGAAATAATAAATATTATTGGAATAATCTCCTTTGCCGCAGCAGGTGCAATGGTTGCTATAGACAAGGAAGCCGACCTCTTTGGTGTTGTTACACTTTCTCTTGTCACTTGCTTTGGTGGTGGTTTAATCCGAGATATGATAGCAGGCCAAAGCATTGGAAAAGTGCTCCCTGCGGTCTTCACAGAGCTACAATTAGAGATAGTTATTTGCATACTGACCGCTTTGGCTGTGTTCTTTATAGCAATGGCTACAAAAGAAAAATACATAAAAGAAGAAACTACCGTTGAAAAGATAAACAACGTCCTTGACGCTCTCGGAATTGGAGTATTCTCGGTTATGGGAACCTCAGCATATATAGAGCTTGGATTTTTCATCTCTATATTCATGGGACTTTTGACCTCTGTCGGCGGAAGCATAACTCGTGACGTAATACTCGGTATAATTCCAACCGTTCTTCGCAAACGCATTTATGCAATCGCTTGCTTGATAGGGTCTTCGTCCTACTATCTTATAGTTACATATTTTATGAAAGGAATGCCAAGCGCGAATATCGTTGCAACTATTGCTTGTATCAGCATTATTTTCATTATCAGAATGTGCGCCACCATCTTTCTTTGGAATTTACCTGTGGCTATCAAATTCACAAAAGATAAAACCGATAATTAAAACAAAAGACTGTCCAAATTTTGGACAGTCTTTTTTATTTGTTTTCTTCTTTAATTTTTGAAAGTCCCTTACCAACTATTTTGGGATGCGACTTTGCATTGATATGCTTATCTAACACCGAGCAACCAAACAAGAAAAGTCCAAGGCACACCCAAGGCATAAATACAACCATATAACCAACAAGGCAAATGTGCTTTGTTATCGTATCAGACAACAAACTAAACACTATTGGCATCACTGTTACCAATGATGCAATAAATGAACGTAAAATGGATTTAGCAAACAAATACACTCCATTTCTTAATGAGGCACTAAAGCTTATATTATAGAGTGTTCCTTGAACAATAATAAATATAGCTATGGGAATTAGCAGCATAACGCTAAGTCCAATTGGCACACCTTTAAACGTATCGGGAGCGGAAATCATAAAATAATCAACCAAGAATATCCCTGTTCCTACCAAAAGGAATACAAAAGAAAATATTTTGAAATTGAGCTTTATTCCGTCTTTAAAATCCTCTTTGAAGAACACTATATCCGCCCAAGCAATATTACGAATTACTCTAAATGCTCCCGCAAAAGCAACTGCAGGCAAAAGATAGAACAATATACTTACAGCATCAAAAAACAAAAGTGTATATTGAGCATTTGCTATTTCATTTTTGTTTATAGCATCAGCTATTAAATTATCGCGGACAAGTCCCAATGCAAAAATCGGAAGCATGGAGAGCATTATAATAAACCCGATTATAAAAAATTCTCTCCATCTAAGCTTTATACAATCAAAAAATGCATCTATTCTGTTGTGCGGTAGCTGAGCTTCTGTAAAATCCGTGTCAGCCGATCTTTTTATTTTGAACTTCGCCATATTTTCTCCAATATTACAAGTGCAGAATTATCAAGAGAGTTAATTGAAAAATCCCCTATATGCTTTGAGTTCTTTCCAAAAAACATATATACGTTTTCTTCCATTCCCTCTTGAAAATATTTAATATAATCAGTAGCCATACCGTTTTTTGTTTCTTTATCAAAAACCTTTATACCGTATGCTTCACCATTATAATAATAGAATTCAACATCACCAAGCAATGCTTTAACTTTTTCTTCATCTAAACTAACAAAATAACTGTCACATTCGCAAATATCTGCAAATTTTTGAGTGAGAGTAACAAGGTCGGACTCCTTACCGTAAGTGTTAAAATATGCACCGTAGTACGTTCCATCTTGATCGAAAACTTCAACGTTAAATGACTTTATCCCATTTGGTAAATCTTCATTTATAATAGTTGAGAGTGTTTCATCATAACTGTTACAAGTGAGGAAAATAGTTACCTTTTCGTCGCTTGAGTGTCTTGTAGCAATATCAAGGGATGCACATTGAACTCCAATTATCAAAACAGCTATAGCAAGGTAAAGATACCATTTTTGCTTTATATCAAGTAAAAATTCTCTCATTTTCTCACCTCGTAAGCCACTATATAATTGTTGACAACATCAACTTCAACAAGGTTTCCTACTTCAAACGGCATATCACTGTTTTTCACCTCATAGTAAAAAGCGACGTCCATATCTTTGGCATACACCTCATAAGCAATGATGTTTTCAACCAAAGTCTTAGGTTCTTCTATTTTGTCAACAAAAAACGATATATGCTTTTTCTCACCGTTCAACATTTTATTTATGTGAGAAGCATTGTTTTTCAATTTGGGTAATCTGTTAAAAACAAAATATACACAAATCCATACACTTAAAACAGAAATCGTGCTTCCTATGGCTTTAAACATGGATAAAGTATCCGTGTCAGCTAAAAAGCAAAAAACCACAGCAAGAACAAATGCTATCGATGGCAAAGCAATAGCAAGTGTCATAGTATTTTTCTGCTTTTTTGCAATCACTTCCAATTCATTTTTGGAATATACTTCTGTCATAAGAACAAATTCCTTTCAAAGCATTAACCGTTTCATTTGTGCTTTCTATAATTTCGTCTACAGTACCGCTTTGGATAATCTTACCTTTATCCATAACATATATCCTGTCTGCAAGAGATAGCGCCTCTGAAAAGTCGTGAGTTACGTAAATAACAGTACAACCGTTCAATTTAAGAGCTTTTCTCATAAGTTCCCTTGCAACTCTGCGCTGTTCTGGGTCAATATTAGAAAGTGGCTCATCTAAAAAGCATATAGAAGGCTTTTTAACAAGCGCACGAGCAAGCGCAACCCTCTGTTGCTGGCCACCCGAGATATGTCGAGGTTTTCTATTTAGAAATACACCTAACTCAAGCTGATCAGAGAGCTTCATTACTCTTTCAATTATTTCTTCCTTTGGCGCACCAATGGTCTTGAGGGGAAAAGCAATATTATCAAAAATATTTAAATGTGAATAAAGAGAATAATTTTGCGTTACAAAAGAGATATTTCTCTTTTTGAACGAAAGCTCGTCCGCATCAGTTCCATCGTAAAGGATATCACCCTCGTATTCCTGCAAGCCCGCTATTGTCCTCAAAAGAGTGGTCTTTCCCGAGCCCGAGGTTCCAAGTATTACATTAAACATACCATTATCAAAAACAGTACTTATATTATCAACGGCAACCACGTTGCCTTTTTTCTTATCCGTAAACTCAACGGTAAGGTTTTTAATTTCTATTTTTGCCATAATTTATTGTGGCGGGAGCGCATAAGCGCCCCCGCATCATTTCTTTTTATTTGATTATTCGAATGTTAATTCTTGGGAAGCAAAGATTATATCATCTATTGTAATGATAGTACCCTTATATGCTCCTATCAAAGCAATATTTGAAATATCATCTTTGGTAAATTGCTGTGTTTTGAAACCTATTCCTTCCCAGTTGCTAATATCAAATCTGATAATCTTATAGTCACTACCTTCAAAAACTGTTGTTGCAGTAATTCCATTAGTACGATTATCATTAATCTCAGCATCGGCATAAATTCTCAATTGAAGATTACCTATAGCGGTATTAGACTTTATTGTAATATAGATATAATTAACATTTGTCATATCAACATCACTCAAACTATAGTTCATAACACCTGCATAATTTGCACCAGTTGAAACCTTCAAGCTCTGTGTTCCGGACAATGCACCAGTTTGAATAAGTTCAACAGTTGTTGTAGAACCTGTTGTTACCCATTTGTCAGCACCGGATTCAAAATCATATTTAACTCCTATACCATCATCGGGTTTTTCTTCTTCGGGCAATTCAATCTCAATTTCTTCACGTGCGAAATAGATATCGTCAATTTCTACTGTTGCAGCAACGTTGGACATAATAAGCATAAGCTTAATTTCTTCCTTAGAGAATGTTGTAAGAGAATCAAGATCTACGCAAACGATGTGCCACTTGCCGTCAGCAGATACGTTTTCGCCTGCCTGCATATATGTAGAAGCAAATGCATTGTTTTCCTTAAAGAATCTAAGATTAATCTTTGTATCAACACTTACTCTAACCTTAAGGTAGATATAACGAACATCCGCAAAATCTTCATGAAGATGGAGATTCTGACTATAGATACCACTATAGTTACCTACTGTTGTAAACTGCAAGATTGTGTTTTCGGGATTTGTTTCATCCGCAATTTCAGTATTTGTTGTTGAACCGGAGTTCTTCCAAGCCTCGGGAGATTCGAACAACTTATAGCTTTCCAAAACTGCTGTAAGTGTCATCTCACCCGTTACTGTAGCATCAAGATCATAAGCTACACCGTCCTTCTGCCATTCAACGAGTGCAAAAGGATATTTGGAGTCAAGAGCAAGGTCTGCTTCTGTGAGCTTTGTGCCTTCCTTAACTTCGAGAGTCTTAGTATGGCTACCGTATTTAAGAGTTACTGTGTATCTGGGCTTAAGCATTTCTGTGCCACAACCGTGATCGCACATTTCATCGTCATTTGCATCAATGTGTATAAGCTGTGCTGTTTCGCTATCTACATAGCTATCACCACAGTGACAAGTATGTGTTGTAAATCCTGCCGCAAAGCAAGTGGGAGCGGTTACTTCTGCATTATAGCTATGTCCAAGAGCAGCTGTTTGGTCTGCTACATAAGAATCGCTACATACTGAGCAAGTGTATGTTGTATAACCACCGTTCAAGCAACTGGGGGCAGTTACTTCTGCATTATAGCTATGTCCAAGAGCAGCTGTTTGGTCTGCTACATAAGAATCGCTACATACTGAGCAAGTGTATGTTGTATAGCCACCGTTTTTGCAACTGGGAGCTGTTACTTCTTTATTATAGCTGTGTCCAAGAGCTGCAACCTCTTCCTGCTCTACCTTATAGTCGCATCTTGTGCAGTATTCACCAGCAGTAAGACCTGTTGCAGTACAAGTTGCGCCAACAGCTTCTTGAGTAACCTTATCGTGACCAAGAGCAGCTGTTTCATCATCTGTATATGTGTGTCCACAAGCACATGTGTATGTTGTATAACCGCCATTTTCACAAGTAGGAGCAGTTACTTCTGCTTCATAGCTATGCTCGTGATGACCTTCGCACTTGTCTGTGCACTCTGCGCATTCTAAGTCAAGGCACTTGCCACATTCTTCGCAAGCGTGCTCGCATACGTGAGGGGGTACGTGGCCTTCGCACTTGTCAGCACATGCAGCTTCTGTGCATTCGCTGTCAAGGCATTTTCCGCACTCTTCACAAGCGTGTTCGCATTCGTGAGCAGGTGCGGGATCAGGCTCAGGCTGTGTAGTTGCGCCTGTTGTGGTTGTTGTGGTTGTTGTTTCGGGGGGGAGTTCAAAGAAATCACAAGATGCAAGAGTAAAAACAAGCATCATTGCAATCAAGAGAATTGCTAATAGTTTTTTCATAATTGCCTCCTAAAATTTTATTAATCTTTATAGAATCCAATGTCATCAAGATATACGTGACAATATTGGCTTTCTTTAACGAATATTTGAAGTGTATCTATTTTGGTGTAGTCAAGCGCTCCACTACTCAAACCGTCGTCTGCAAGAGTAAGTGCAGAGAAAGGAATTTTAATTGTAACGTATTCGTTTGCCTGAACACCTTCAAGTGAATATGTTGCAGTATAAACATTAAGATATGAGCCAAATTTAATTAAAATACTTGCATTAGAATTAACCTTGCTAATCTTAAACTTGAATGTAATACCATCAACCTGAGTGTAATCGTACTTGGTAAGCTCATAAGCTGCCTTTTTCAACTGCACCATTGAACTATTTCCCCAAAGCTTGATATACAATTCGTGTCCACTTCCGTCTGTACTTTCTTTAATAGCTGTGAGACTTGTATCAACGTTTGAAATATTGAAATTCTCACTGAGCTTTGAAGAAAGATCTTCACTTTCAAATGTTTCGAGAATGCCGGGAGCTATTCCCTTTGCGGCTTCTTCTGTAGTATCGTACATATATTCCTCGGTACTACCAATAGTAATATCGTCAATATAAACTGTGCCTGCACTACCTGAGAAGGTAAACTGCATAAAGGTCATAATTGAAAGATCCCAAATGCCGTCACCACCGCCCTGGTCTGCCATCACTTCATAAGGAATTGTGATATAAGCACCTTCTTCGTTTTTAACGATAAAGCTCTTTGACCAAGTCTGATATCCACGCTTACCTACCTTAACAGAGAATTTAACTGATGTTCCTTCCTCTGCTCTGATATGCAATCTAATACCTGTTGTACCGGTCCAAACCTTTTTATCTGTGGGCAACAAGCTACATACAACTGCGCTCCAACCCATAGAGCCCTTCTCCCCTGTGAGTTTGAGTGCCTTAGAACCGTCAACGCCTGCGCCTTCAACTATTTCAGCTGTGATTGTATCACCACCTGCGTGAGGTTGGAAAAGTTCAGCAAAGCTTTCTGTTGTATATTCTTCAAAATCAAAGAGTGTTCTTGTTTGTGTGTAATCGGGAGCTGTTGTATCGTGTTGTTCATTGGTTATAAATGAACTCTTTGACATAGCAAATACATATTTTTCTCCGTCAACAGTTTTTCTAGCAAATATTCTAATAAAATATTCGGTAGAATAATTCAAGATTTTAGCAACGGAATATCTGCTTGTGTTAACAATTTTACTTTCTACAATGTTAGCAAAATCCTTGTCAGAAGCAATTTGAATAATATAGTCTTCAGCACCGTCTTCCTGCGTCCAAGTAATGTAGGGAGATGTACAAGTAGCGCCCTCTGCGTCCTTGAAAACAGAAATTTGCATTGTGCCACTCGGAACATTATCTATTCCATCAACTATTTCATATTTTTGACAAGCAACCAGAAGCTGTGAAACCAACAAAATAATAGCGATTAAAGTAATTACTGATTTTTTCATTTGCTTCACCTCATTTCTGCTCAATCAAAAGAGCCAAATCTGATGACCAAGCAGGTACGGAAATCTTAAGCTGACCTCCACTTGCGTTTACATCAAATGTTCCGCATACTACACCGTTTTGAGTATCAAATACTCTAACTGTGTAACTACCATTTGCCATATCAAGAAGCGTAATAACAGTATCACTCTTCTCTTCAGGATTATGATTTGCATAACTATAATCGTTATCCATCATATAAATATATGCAGATGTATTATCCTTAAAGCCCCAAACGGCAATACCACGAGAGCATTCGTACAATACGTTTACTCCTGTATCCTGCTTCTTAGCAGAATTGATCTGTGGCATTGTTATCCACTTATTAGGCAAAAGTTCAAAAAGTTTTGTTGCAGGTGTAACGTTATCATAATGATCATACTTATCACACATCTGCCACCAGAAATACATCGGGGATGCAGCTGCACCACCAAAAATTGTGTAAGGTGCTTGTCTTAAAATGTAATAATCAGGGTCTGCTGCAAAGTTTACGATTTCACTTGTACCGGAAGCACCGATTTCACCAATCATAGCAGGTTTATCGAGCCACTGATACATTCTTACACATTCACTTACTGTCTTTGCTGCATATTTATTACCGTAAATATAGCTGTGGAATGATGTGAAATCAAGCTCTTCTGCAGTATAGCAGGTATCGGAGTAGTCATTTGCACTACTCATAGATACCATATGTCTATATGGATCTATTGAGTGAAGGTAGCTACCCATTTCGTTAGCCCAAGCCTTTGCAATATCACCGTCATAATCAGTAACGTGACCAATCTCGTTAAAGATTTCCCAGTTCATAATATAACGTGAATATGAATAACGAGCAATATAATATCTAAGAAGCTTTTTGTAATCTTCCTTTGCGCGCTCATCTGTAAAGAATTCAAATGAATGTTCAAGGTAACCGCCATTAATCACATTGTAAGGACAGGAGTCCCAAAGTTGATTTTCTCTAAACCAACCGGTGTGTTCCATAGGAATTTGCAAGTAAATTCCGTATTCATCTGCAAGGTCGAGGATATGGTCAAATGCATATGCTCTATTCTGTCTTGCATCATAATTAAGAACACCACCTTCTGTGTTAGAAACACCGTTTCCAACGTAAGTAAGCCAAGTTCTTGAGAAGTTCATACCTGCTGCCGACATCTTAGGGAAATATGACTCATAGTCGTATGTTCCTCTAACGGGGTCAACAGTATATGGAACGTTAATACCGATGGGAGCATAGGGTGTGCCGTCCTCAAACATAAAGTTACGCTTGAGAGTAGGTTCAACCACGATAATACCTCTATTCTCTTCTTCATCGGGGTTTTCTGTTGCAACTACACTTGAAGTGTATGTGCAAATTCTCACATTGTTCTTTTCCATAACAATGCGATATGTCCATTCACCAACCTCGGTAAATCTGAAACGAATCTTGAAGTTTCCTTCTTCACCAATAGTAATTACTTCCTTACCATTGATATCTCCGCTTCTGTAATTTGCAAGTTCAGAAGCAACAAAATCAACAAGTGTAAAGGTACTGTTTACAGCACTTGTTCCGTCGGTATATGTGATAATGTTTTCAAATGCAAAATTTGATGCGTAAACTGTTCCGTTTACTGCTTCATAATTTTTGCTGCCGTTATTTTCATCAATACCGGATGTCTGAATAAACAAAGAATAGTTTTTCTTGAAATCTTCAACTGCGGCACTACTATAAAATCCTTCGTTATATGCAAACTCAAACTTTTTCCATTCAGTGGAAAGCTCGCTTGCATCTATTTTATAGAAGGTATCGTTTGCCTCAGATGATGAATACAATCTAAGGTAAAGCGCATCACCTGTAAAGCCCTCGTCAACACGAAGCCATACGGAGATAACGTGTGTAAATGCAGCTCCAACTCTGATATTAAGCTGAGATTTGTCAAGTGCTACACCTACCTGCTGAGCTGCAGATGATGTAGAATTAAAATTGATTTTGGCAACGGGAATCTTTACTCCATCTTTTTCATCGATAACGCCGGTTGCAGTAGCACCGTTGATTGTGTATCCTTTAAGCTCATATTCAAGAGTTTCGTCAAGTTCAACAAGGTATCTATCACAATCAACATACCAGAAACCGGGCATTTCATAAAGAACACCCGAGGGAGAAACGAACTGACCGTATACGTTTACTTCGTTGGGGTCATATTTGTTACCTGTTGTAACAGAATCAATATCTAACTCGAACTTCTCATTTACAACGTGGCTTGAGGAAGTTTCGTTAGCAACTGCATTGGGGTCAGTAGCGTCAACCTCAAATTCAGAAACACCATTCATATAGAATTCGGGATCTTGAACAAGAGTATTTACGCTATTCTTACTCTCTGCAAGGATTGACTGAATAATTTGCTCATCACTTTCTTTAATGTCAATGTTAACAAGCGTCTGAACTGCACAAGAGCTCAAAATCGTTGTCAACACATAGACAATGAAAAGCAGTTTAGCAATCAAATTAACTTTTTTCATACTTGTAACTCCTTTTTATTTAAGATCTGCTGTTGTAGCGCCCTTATCCATAATTACCTGTCCAATAATAAATACAATAAGAGTAGGTATCATAGAAATCAATACACCGGTCATAAGCATCAAATTACTGTTAGACTCAGGAGATTGGAAATACAGCAACGCAAGTGGTACTGTATAAAGATCGGGGCTACGCAAATAAATCAAGGGGCCCATACTTGATTTCCAGCTTGAAAGGAATGCGTTGATACCGGAAAGAACCAATGCAGGTACAATCTGCGGTATAACAATTTGTGACCAAATTCTGAGGTGTCCGCATCCGTCAACCATTGCCGCCTCGTCCATTTCCTTTGGAACTGTTCTAATGAACTGCGAGATATACAAAATACCCGTTGAAGAACCAAAGAACATTGGTATGATAATCGGCAAATATGTATCAAGCCAACCAAGTTTGTAATATAACAGGAATTTAGGAATTGACGTTACCTGCGCAGGTAAGAACATAGTAACAAGTATCAAAATAAATACGATGTTCTTTCCTTTGAATTTGAAACGTGCCATTCCGTATCCAATAAATGAGTTCATCGTAAGTGAAATTACTACCGAGCAAGCAGCAATCAATATACTGTTGAGCATCGGAGTATAGAACTCAAGATCAACCAACACCGTCCAAAATCTGCTCCACTGAGGATCAGATGGGAATAACGGAGCCGGTGAAGTATAATATTCATCTACTGTTTTAAGCGATGTGAGAAGCAACCATACAAATGGGAACAAAATCAATATCGCCAAACAAATAGTGAATGTTTTCATTAATATTTCCGACAAAGCGGGCTTTTGTTTTAAATGTATCTTTTTCATATCAATCACCATCTATACTGTAATAGCCCGTTTTTTGAACAAATACAAGCAACGCTATACCGAATACGCCCGTAATAGCAAACGTAATCCAACCAAGCGCACTCGCCATACCCATTTTAAAGTCCTTAAAACCAAGATTGTATAGGTAGAATACAAGCGTTGCAAGTGAGTTATCGGTACCCATGTTTGCAGTACCGTTACCACCGCAAATCGTTGCCAAGCCCATAACGTTATCAAACGCCTGAAGACCGCCAACAAATGTCATAATTACCTGATATACTATCATTGGTGCCAAAAGTGGAAGACAAATACTCACAAGGAGTCGCATATTTGCGGCACCGTCAAGCTTTGCTGCTTCATAAACACTTTTATCAATATTTTTCATTCCTGAAATATATGTCATCATCGCACCACCAACGCCCCAGAAACAAAGGATACAAAGAACCCAAACGCCCTGCCCTCTTGTTCCGAGCCAGTTTTGAAGATCAAGCCCCATTGCTTGTCTTATCTGATTAATAAGTGAAAATTCATTGCTGCTAAATATGGGGCTCATCATCATAGACAAAGCAAAACTAATTATCATACTTGGCATATAAATAATAGTTCTCAATGTTGAATTTAGCTTACTTGGTCTAAATATCGACCAGGCGATGGTTATACCAACTGTAAAGTTAATCACAGCAGCAACACAAACGTATATCAAGTTATTCGATAACGCCGCATAGAACGCATCGCCATAGATCGATGTTTTATCGAACAGAAGTTCAAAATTCTTAAGCCCAACAAATTTAGGATCAGAAAACATATTCCAGTCGTGAAAAGATAGATATAGTGAATATAAAAGAGGTAATACTGTTAACGAAACAAATCCAAACACCCAAGGGCTAACAAAAAGCCACCCGAGGTTTTGTTTGTTCCTTTTCTTCTTTTTAATCATCTTATATCACCTTATTTTTTGAATATAAATTAATTATTCCTCTTCAAAATACTGAGGTCCTTTTTCTGTAACTTCTTTACAGAACTGTTCGGGAGTAATTGTGCCTTCGCAAAGTCTCTTAAAGTAACCTGCGATAAATGCCTGCCATCTGGAGGAGGTTGACTTACCAAAGTAAATGTTATCCATACCCACCTTATAAGCAGAGTAAATTTCGGGATCAAATCTATCTGTATCTGTAAATACTTCTTCAAATGCTTCAGCATTGCAAGGAAGATCACCGAATTCAACGTACTTAAGCTGATTTTCCTTTTCCATAAACCACTTAATTACTCTGTAAGCTTCGTCCTTAACCTTGCTGAATGTAGGAACTACAAGAACGTTTGTATCAGCTACAATTGTATCAACGCCACCCGTTGCCTTGATACCGGGGATTGTTGCAACACTTACACCACCACTTGTGGGTGTGAGAAGGTTACCGGGGTTACTGTAACCGGCAGCTACAAGTCTGTCACCCTGAGGGTTCTTATAAAGCAAGCAATCTGTTACACTACCGTATTTACCGGAGCCTGTTGACTGCTGATAAGGAATAACGATACCGCTTCCGTAAACGAAATCCTGGAATTCCTTAACTGCTGCAATAGCTGTGGGATTATCAATGTGAATTTCATTATTTTCATCAAACATAGGTGTACCAACGCTCGCAAGCATGCAATAGAGCAAGTCATTAAGTGTGATATTCAAACCAAGCTCAACGTTATTGGCAGGGTGGTTCATTACAGGAGTAATAAGTTCTACAAATTCTGAAGGTGTAAAGCAAGATGTTCTGTCAGTAGGAATTTCAACACCTGCATTTTCAAACAATGTTGTGTTAACTACGGGAACACGAGTTACAAATCCGATAGGCATACCGATTGTTTTGCCATTGAATACAAATGCATTCTGTGCTTCGGGGATGAGGTTATCAAAGCATTCCTGAAGCTCGGGAACTGTGCTAAGATCTACAAACATATCAACGTTACGATAAGGATACCAACCCCAGTGGTTTACGAAGATAATATCCGCAGCCATCTGGCTAAGAAGGTCTGTCTTAATTCTGTCGAAGTGTGAGTTATAAGCATTCCATTCCCAAACGATATCAATATCGGGGTTCTCTGATTCGAATTCTGCTGTCCAAGCTTCGAAAACTTCTTTTTCCCATTCACTTGCCCAACGACCAATTCTTACAACTGTTTTGCCATTGTTATTATTACCGCCACAGCTTGAAAATACTACCAAAGTAGCAGCTATCATAACAAGCACTAAAATCATACTAATTATTCTTTTCATGATAATTTTCTCCTTATCGATTTGATTTATTTAATCTGATTATCTCAGAATAAAACTTAGCTGAATCCTTAGGGATTCTTTCTTGTGTATCGTAGTCAACGTACACGATTCCAAAGCGAGCGGTATATCCCTTGGTCCACTCGAAGTTGTCCATCAAAGACCAAGCAAAATAGCCACGGACGTCTGCACCGTCCTTAATCGCCTCATTCAAATTTTTAAGATACTTGTGATAGAAATCCACACGATAGCTATCGTGAACCTCTCCATCTTCACATATCCAGTCATTACAGCAAATACCATTTTCAGTAATGTAAATAGGTTTGCCATATCTTTCATATAATATTTTGCACACAGAACCTATGGCTTCCGGTGTTACCGGCCAGTTCAATGAGTTTTTAGCACTACCAAGCGGGCGCTTTGCAACCTCATAACCGCCCTTGCCATCGGACTTAATCATCGATGAGCAATAGCAGTTTTGACCGTGGAAGTCAAGCGGCTCAGAAATTAATTTCGAGTCCTCTTCGGACATATAGGGCATATCGTCTCCGAACACCTCATAAGCCTTATCGGGATATTTACCGAAATAAATAGGATCGCACCAATGCACGATATTCATAATGAAACCATCGTCATTTACAATATCAAGATTACTCATCTTTGCAGCTTCGATATCCTCAGGGCTATTGCTTGCAGGATAGTTAGCATTGGTTGACATCGTAATACCAATTTCCGCATTTTCAACAGTCGCTCTCAATGCTCTAACTGCCATGCCGTGAGCTCTAAAGAAATTATGAATTGCGTACAAGTATTCCTTGTCCGTCATTTTAAGAGACGGAGGATGGCTTCCTCTTCTATATCCATATCCCAAAAAGCTTTGTGGTTCATTGAAAGTGATATACTTTTTAACTCTATCTCCGTAGGTTTGACCAACGAAACGAGCAAAATCCCCAAACTTATCGGCAATAGTCGGATTACTCCAACCACCCACTCTTTGAATATAAGTAGGAAGCTCCCAGTGGAAGAGAGTTATATAAGGTTCAATACCGTTTTTGAGCAATTCATCAATAAGATTGTTGTAAAACTCAACTCCTGCTTGATTGGGCACTCCGCTATCATCAGGAAATATTCTTGGCCAAGAAATTGAGAAACGATATGCATCAAGTCCCATCTTCTTCATAATTGCCACGTCCTCTTTATATCTGTGAACGTGATCACAGGCAACGTCAACATTTGTTCCATCTAAAATATTGCCCGGCTTAGAACAATAATCGTCCCAAATGCAATCACCTCGACCTGCTCTATCACCTTCAACCTGAAGAGCGGCAGTAGCTGCACCGAAAACAAACCCCTTCGGGAAAATCAACTCTTCATACATAAGCGCACCCCTTATTAATATTTTCTCGGCAAATGATTTTGCGCGTGCGCAGTTTCAATAACAGCCACAATCTTTTGTGCTTTTTCGGGAGTAACGTAAAGTTCCTTACCCTCTACGATTGCTTTATAAACATCTTCGTACAATTTAGCTGTACCAACGTCAAAAGCAGTTCCGTTATAGTTACCCTTTACCTCGTGAACAATAAGTTTTTCACCGCAATAAATTGGATTTCCCTCTTCATTCTGCATAAAGGTTTCTTGAACGGGACGTTCGGGGTTTTCACCGTCTATAATATACTTGTATTCACATGTTGTTGTGTTACACTTAAAGCAACCATTTGTTCCCTGCAATTTTACATTGTAAGGTGTATATCCATCTGTGTTATTGATTTCAATATCAACAACGGGCTTATTAGGTGTAGACAAAATAATCTTGCAGTAGTCATCATAGTCACCGCTTGACATTTTACTTGTTGCCATCTTACTGAACACAACCTGAGTGTTATCGTCGAATCCAAGAATACCCAACGCAATGCCTATGGGGTGGGGACCTGTGTTATAGGCATTACCACCCATTCTCTTTTGCAATGTCTGCCAGTCCCATCTTCTTGAGAAACCGTTATATCTGATAGTAACCTGAAGAATGTCACCAAGAATACCGGAGTCAATAATATTCAAGATATCTTGATAGAACGGAGCAAAGAATGTCTGCTGGAACACTGCCAAAACAACACCCTTTTCCTTTGAAATGCGAATAAGATCTTCACATTCAACCTGATTTCTTGCAAAAGGCTTTTCAACAAGAACGTTGAAGCCGTGAAGCAACAAATCCTTTGTTATTGAGTAGTGCATCTCGGAATATGATGCATTTACTACCAAGTCAATATCGTCTTTGCCAAACAATTCGCTATAATCTGCAAGAACCTGGCATCCTGGATATCTTTCCAAGGACACTTGTCTGCGATATTCATCGGCATCAACAACATACTTCACGTTAAATAATTCATTATCGGAAGAAATATAGTATTTTCCGTGGATATCCTTACCACTTCGGCCTTGACCGATAATCGCCAAATTTAACTTTTTCATAAAAAACCTCTTTTCTTTTTGTGTATTTTGCACAATTAGTGTGTGCAAATATAGGTTAAAATAGTTAATTAATACTTATAGCTTCATTGTAATCCAAATAAATATAAATGTAAATATGTAAAAATGCGCTATTACATTAATAAAACTATCAAAATTCTATTGATTTTATTTGCAAAATGTGATATAATTCTACAAAAGGAGGGATTATAATGACAAATGAAAGAATGCCCATAAGCAGATTCGAAGACTTCACTTCAAATCTTTATTTTCAGCATAAGGTCAGCATACCTCATTCAAAATTTTATACACATTGTCATAACGATTATGAGATAATCTTTTTTGTTTCGGGCTCCGGAAGCTATCAAATTGAAGAAAAGATATACTCCCTTAACAAGTATGACTTAATTATCACAAAACCTTGGAATTATCATAACATTGACATCAACACAAATGAAAAATATGACCGATATGATATTCTTATAACACCCGATTCGCAAATCACACCTTTATTAGACAAGCTTTTAGATAAATTTGAAGTAATTAACTGTTCCAATATACCCATAATAATTGATTGCTTCAAGAAAATGGATATATACAAGGAACATCTTACAAAAGAAGATTTTAAAATTTTGCTGAACAATCTTCTCACTGAGGTGTGTTATAATCTTTTAATAAACGACTCTCTTGTAACCCAAGATCACGATCCAACTTCAAAGGTAATTGAAGATGCACTCGCTTATATCAATAAAAACCTCTTTACCATAAAAGATATTAAAGAAGTTTGCGACTATATTTTCATTTCAGAAAATCACTTTTTCCGTCTTTTCAAAGAGGAAATGAAGGTATCTCCTAAAAAATATATCACATCTAAAAGATTACTCTATGCTCAAAAATTATTGCGCAATGGTGAACATCCTACCGTAATATTTGAAAAATGCGGCTTTAACAACTATATATCTTTTTATCAAAGATACGTTGACTTTTTTGGATATCCACCATCCGAAGAAACAACTAAAAATTGATTTTCTTACCCGCAACAAATACTTTTTCTATATTGATATCATCATCAAATACAACTATATCGGCGTCTTTGCCAACAGCTATTTCACCCTTGTTAATTCCCAATATTTTAGCGGGAATTTGAGTTATCATTTTAACAGCAAGCGGTGTCTCATAACCACAATCCTTAACCATAACCCTTACTAAACGGTCTGCAGTTGCCACACTTCCGGCGAATGCAGACCTATCTTTTAGCTTGCAAACACCGTCTTCAACAATAAATTCAGTACCGCTCATCACACCTTCCTTAATATCGGTGTCAGCTATCTCTAAGCTATCAGTTATCAAGGCTACTCTATCAGTTCCCTTCACCTTAACTATCATTTTTATAAGGTCTGAGGGTAAATGCTTTCCGTCAGCAATAATCTCAACAAAGAGCTCATCACGAAGAAATGCAGATTCAATAACACCAAGGCTGCGGAAACCGTGATCTCTTGTTACAGTTGAAGTACAAGAATACAAATGAGTAATCAAATTACAACCGTTATCAATTGCAACTGACATATCCTCATATTTTGCATCAGTATGACCCGCAGATGCAATAATACCATGAGAGGTCAAATACTTGCAAAACGCACCATTATCATCGTTTTCGGGGGCATAAGTCCAACGAACAATGCTATCTCCATATTCTTCAATCAACGGAATATAATCCTTTGCAATGGGCTTTGTAATAAACACCGGACACTGAGCACCGCACTGCTTAGCCGAAAGATACGGGCCTTCAAGATGTGCACCAAGTATAATTCCGTTGGATCTTTCGTCCTTCATTGCCTTGTCAATATTTACAACGGCATTTTTCATTGTTTCAAACGAACCCGCGGAAATTGTGGGAACGATAGTCGTTGTTCCGTGCTTAAGATGAAGATTTGAACCGCTTATGACGTCATCAACTGTGCTATTCATAAATGCGTGTCCACCACCACCGTGAGTATGCATATCAATAAATCCGGGAGAAACGAATTTTTCTCCAAAATCATAACTCTCACCTGCAGATTTTTCTTCAGCGGAAATATCAACTATTTTGCCGTTTTCAATATAAACGTATCCGTTAATAACTCCGTCGGGAGTTATTATTTTTTTACTTTTAATTCTAATCATAATAATTTCGCGCTATCTGCGTCCAAGTACAAAATTGCGTTATCCTGACGTCTCAAAATGCTTGCAGGACAATGCTCGTCAATGCTACCGTTAAGTGTTTCATATACCGCATTTGCCTTTGTGGGTGCAGGAACAATACAGAATAAATATGGGGCTGATACCAATGCAGGAACAGTCAAAGTCATAGCGTGAGTAGGAACTTCTTCAATTGAAGCAAAGCAACCGTCATTAACCTGCTGATTTCTGCAAATCTCGTCAAGCTTAACGGGCTTTACCAATTTCGCATCATTAAAATCAGCTACAGGCGGATCGTTAAATGCAATATGTCCGTTTTCACCAATGCCCATAACGACAATATCCGTGGGGTTATCCTTCAACAATTTCGCATATCTGTCCGCCTCTGCCTCGGGATCTTTGGCAGAAATATCTATGTAATTTACACTATTAAAAGGAACAAGGCCAAAGATGTGATCCTTAAGGAAATTACCAAATCCTTGAGGAGCATTTTTGTCAAGTCCGATATACTCGTCCATATGATATGCATTTACTCTGTTCCATTCAATGCTTGTATCTTCAACGAGAGATTTGAGAACGTCGTTTTGAGAAGGAGCAGCTGCAAAAATCATATTGATTTGCTCTTTTTGAGATAAAAGCTCGCAAATCTTGTTCTTAATATCACGAGCTGCGTCCTCACCCATCAAAGTTCTGTTTTCAAAAATTTTCACCTGTAATTTATCTACCAAATAAGTTTTCATATTAACCTCCGATAAGCTCGCGAAATTTTTCCACGTCATCATCAAATGCAACCTGCTGATTTTCATATTTGTATGGATTTTCAAACGCTTTACCAACAAGCGCATTAAGTCCTGCAAACGTCTGAAGATGTGGCTCAATAGTAACACAGACATCTTTTGAGTAATTTGTGGTATAATCCTTAAGAATTTCTTTAATTGATGCTTCACCAACACCAGCAGGAACGATTGCTCCCTGATACAACGCATCTTTAATGTGAAAATATTCTATATACTCTTTCAACATATTAAATGCGTGAGGATATGGTTCATATCCGTCAAGCACAAAATTGCCCATATCAAAAACACATTTCAATTTGCCTCCAAAATGCTCTAACAAGTCAAGGCAGTTTTCAGGGTTTTCCCCATAAATTGCCGCCTCATTCTCGTGACAAAGAACAACACCATATTCGTCTGCAACATCTATAAGCTTTTGTAAATTAGAAATTACCTGTTCTCTATAATCCTTAGGATTTGATCCTGCGGGAAGATAGAAGCTAAACATTCTAATATTTTTAACTCCAAGAACATTAGCCATCGCAAAAACTCTTCTTGCAATAACAAGGTGTGCATCAATATCTCCCTCAATAGCAATTTTACCAAGAGGAGATCCTATCGCAGAAACCTTTATGCCCGCTTCATCGAATGCATTTTTAATAGTCATTATGTCTTCCGTTGTGAAATCTGCAACGTTTTTACCGTTACAGTGACGAAGCTCGACGTACTCTATACCATATCTTTTAAGTGCTTCAATTTGTACGTCCAATTCGTCGGAATATTCATCAATAAACGCCGACAATCTAATATCCTTCATTATAAAATAAACTCCTTGACATACTCTTCATTTCCGCTATCGATAGATCGTTTGATTGCATTCATAACAAACACAGGGGCAATGAAATCTTCAAAATTAATAACCTGCTCTGCTCTGGAAAGAACATCATAAAATTCATCAAATTCTTCTCTAAAGCAAGGACTACTTCCTGTAACGGGGAAAGAAGCTCCCTTAACCTCGTTTTCAACTGCTCTCATTGCATAATAACTATTATAGCTTTCATCAACGAAAAGTCCTGTTACATCATAATTTTCATAACGGAATACAACAGTGAGCTTTTTACCGTTCATAAACGCTTTAACAGATTTGGGATAGCGCCCGAAAATTTCACCAACTATCTCAACAAGATGCTGTGAATAGAAGAAGAAACCACCGTTAACGTTAGTGTAGCTCATTGGACATCTAACAAAACCACTGAGTGTTTCCCCACCCTTGTTTTCTTCGGCGTCACCTTTAAGTTCCTTAACCCAAGCTTCAAGTCTTAATGAGGAACCGCCTGTAACCTTTACGCCATTCTGCATTGCAAGATGAGCAAATTCAAGTGCATCTTCTTCGCTTACGGTAATGGGTTTATCCATAAAAATCGTCATTCCCTTTTGCATATAGGGACGCGCATATTTAAGGTGATTGTCACCGTGTCTTGCTGTAATAACAACACCGTCAACCTTGCCAACAGCATCTGCGTAATCGTCAAGTACAGGTACATCGTATTTTGCACCAAGATTATCTGCCGCTGTTCTATCGTGGCTATATACACCAACAACATCAACGTCAGCAAACTTTTCATCGTTCTTTATAAAATTCAAAAATGTTGCGGAATGTGAATTTTCACAACCCAAAAAAGCAATTCTCTTCATAATTTACCCCCTAATAGTAATTTCCTTGCCCTCGGATTCGTAAAGTGCCAACAAGAGCTTAACAACCTTTTGAGCTTCTTCAAAATCAAGATGGAATTTTCTACCCTCTGCCAATGCTCCGTAAAATTCCTTGATAAGTATTATGTGGCCTACACCCCAAACCTCTTTGCCAAACAATGGCAAGCCGTCACTTCGAGTTACAAACTGACCGTTGTAAATAATATTGTCATCAACAATCACAACATTCTTGGTCTTGGAATGAAGCATAATCGTTATCGGAAAGCTGAATGTATTTGAATTTGTTGCATTCAAGATAAAACGTCCTCCGTTAGGAAGATTAAATATAGCAAATGCAGTTTCTTCAACGTTGATAATATCCTTAAGTGTATCGCAAGAGGTGTGAGCAATAACTGACTTGGGCATACCACAAAACCACTGAAGCATATCCAATGTATGCAATGCCTGATTAATTACAACACCACCACCTTCGGTTTCCTTTTGACCGCGCCAATCTTCACTCAAGTAATAATTTTTATCTCTCTGCCAGCACAGATATCCACTACCCGCAGTGATTTCTTCACCATCAAAAAGTTCTTTAACATATTGCATGGACGCCTTAAATCTATTCTGTTGACATACACCAAGCTGTGCGCTTGATTTTTCAACAGAGGCTTTTATCATATCAAGCTGTTCATAATTAATGGCTATAGGCTTTTCACACAAAACATTTACGTTGTGATCAAGTGCAGAGCAAATCATCTCTGCGTGAAGATGATGAGGAGTACAAACGTGAACAACATCAAGATTTTCCTTCTCAATCATTTCCTTATAATCCTCGTATGATTTAGCTTTAAGTTCAAATTTCTCAATAGCCTTCAAGCATCTATCTAATTTAATATCACAAAGGGCAACAATGTCCTGTTCAGCATTAAGCAATGCCGGGATATGTAATTGCGCAATAGCACCAATTCCAATAATACCTACTCTCATATTTTCCTCTCTTTGTAAATAAAGTTCTTCAGTTACATTATAACATATATGTTTTTGAAAATCGTTTAAGATTTATATCATACACTATAATAAAACTATGATTTTTGTTTGCTTTATATAAAAAATATGGTAAAAAAGGATAAATTTGGAACAAAAAGCTACAAAAAAGCGGTCTTGATTACAAGACCGCTTTCTAACTATTTATATTATTTACATTTTCGTTTTCTCTTTGCAAGCTTTTTTTATACTATCATCAAACACTCTGTTTTTGTCCTCTAAAGTCTTAAAAGTTACATAATATCTAATACCAAACTCCATTAAAGTTATGTCTTGTCTTATAATTTGAAGTGGCATAAGCGCACTCCTTTCTATTGTATATTGTCGATTATCATATCAATTTCCGCCTTGATTTCACTATAAGTTTTTGCAACGAAACCTAAGTTTTTAATTCGTCCCAAAGAAATGCTTTTGTTGTCTCCACATTTTTCGTTAATCACCGCAGTTGGTACTATTGTTATAGCATCGCTATAAATTCTTACTATAAGTATGAAAGTTCGCAAGTGACCATGTCCAAAACTCTTTCATTCTTACTTGCTTCTTTTCTTTCATTTGAATTGAGGAGAGATGAGAGAGAAAAAATAAAATTTGGGGAACAAACTATACAAATTAATATATAAATGTTCCCTAAAAAGAATATTCCCCCAGCCCGCAATGGCTGAGGGAAAACAAAAAGAGAATATTATATAAAAACAGTACTACCTGTTTTTAAACATTGTTTTAGTTTCTTTGAGCACACCCATCGAAGTGGGTGTGCTTCTTTGTTATTCTACCGGCATCATCAATTCATACTTGAAACCGTCCCAGTTTCCAACATAGGACAAAACTTTGCTTGTTGCTATGTGAGCTACCACGAAATTGCCGTTTTGAATTCTAACAAGCTGAGTCAAGTCATAGTCAATCGTAAAATCCTTTTTCATTTCTTGTTTCAAGCAAGCCAAAGCATCGTCCATATCATCGTATGAGGCAAATATGGAACTGTCACCGGAACGAACGATTACCAAATCGCCGTTCCCCATATTGTACTTTTTAACAAAGTTGGGGCTAAGTTCTGAATTTACCACAATTGAATTCCACTCTTCGCGCAAAAAGTTGGCATTTTCCTTGGTCAAATTAGGCACACAACTTTTTGTTCGTATTCCGCAACACGACAAATGGTATCCGCCGCAACTTGAATGAGTGTATCGTGGGAGCTTCGAACATATAGGACAACTGTTAAATACTCCCGAAAAAGCCACTGCAGGCTCGCTTGATGAAAATCTTCTATTCATTGCATTCATTGTGTTTTTTCCTTTCTAATCCGTTAAATCTTCCCAAAGCTCATCGCTTACCATAATGTATTCCAAACGATTTTCACGCAATTGGAATAAAACGCTTCTGGACATATCCTTTTTGAAACGTTGCTCCATAAACGTGATTGCATCAAGAAACGTGTTGAAACTCTTCAACAAAGTGTAGTTGCTGATATCGAATACCAACAAGCTATTGTCTGTAAGATTTAGAGCATCTTTGGTCTTTTGAGATAACTCCATCTGAACCAAGGACATATTCCACAAAGATTTCAAGACGTTCAACTGCCACTCATTAAGTGTTGGATTGTACACAGATATTTTGTGTCCACATTTGCACACTACTGAGTGTTCGTTTTGCTCGGGGTTTGATACAATCTCACCTTCCCCTGCACAACAGGGACAGAGATTAAGCTCAGTCGGTTGGTCTCTCTCGAGAGACGATTGGTTTGTTTGTTTTTCCATTGTTTTGTTTTTCCTTTCATAACAAAAAATATTTGACATATAGGTGTGTTATTCTCCTGCACTGTATATATCCTAATACTAATATGAAGGATATATTATACGCTCATCACGAAAAGCCGAAGCCCCAACCTTACAAGAAGGTTGGGGCCTGGCAACTTAAAACAAATGAAAAAAGAGATATTAATAATACACAATACCAACATTGTATATTCACTACTAATATTATGCTATTTAGGGTAACACCTCAGTAAGAAATCATAATATTGTAACATTCAAAGTATTCGCTCCATTCAAACACACACTTGTGTTGAGAGGAAATAAATAACGCACATTACCTCAACGAACCAGCACCTCGTACAACGGTCCACATAGCGACATCGGCGTGACATCATAGGCGCCATCTATTTCAAATCCGTTCAAAACCCTGACCACGAGTTTAGCATTCAGATGTTTTAGTATCAACTTCCTTTGAACAGTGGGGTTATCACTATCAAATACAAGATCGTTCCATATAATGTTCAAAGCCTCTCGAACAATCCAACCACAACAGGACAGCTCTTCACCATAGTAGGTAAGTTCTTGAATACACGTATCTCTAAGCATTGCAAAATCTGTTTCGCTTGAAGAAATAGATGCATCAGAACAAGACTTTTGGGAACCAGAAGGCTTGTTTTCGATGCGGGTCGTAGTTATATTAGGTTTAGTTAATTGGTCTCTATTTCCTGGAGGCACCCCCTCTTTCCTATGTGCCGTCCTCATCATAGATTTGTAAAATTGTCTCATTTCTCGTTCCTCTTTGCGACACTCCTCAAGCAACGATACGTGATATAGATTGGACGTTTGTCTGCGCTTGTCGCTATCAGGTATAGGCTTGTACTGAGACTTGATTTTGATTAAACCCTTTTCTTGTAAGGTGTGAATTACCGCCCTCACGGTAGATTGCCCCATATTGCAAGCTTTTGCAATCTTCTTAACGCTTGGAAAACAATCAAAAGTCTTATTGTCTGCGCACGAACACAAAAACGAAAAAACCGCAATCTCATTTGGTTTCAAATCATAAGAAAAAATATCTCCCGGAATAATAAAAAAGCTCATATAAACACCTCTCATAAAAATTTCGGCACATCGCCGTTGTTATAATTATGAAAGATGAAAATATAAACTCGTTTTTCTATACAAGGTTTTTAGTTAATAATGCAAAGGGACGAGGATTACTCCTCGTCCCTTGTATTATGCCGCAGCATTTCTATTAATTTGGTCAATTACTTTTCGTAAACCGAACCACACAGAAACATCGGTGAATATTTCAACAATACTACCTTTATCAGTAAATGGCGGCTCTTGAAGAACTGTAAAGTCCTTTAAAATACCATTGTGAACTATATATTCTATAATTTGGTTTACAAAATAAATTTGATTTGCATCAAGATTTACACTGTTCAAATATTCTGCAAAGGCTTCTTTTGCTGCCGCCATATCAAGACCAACGATTTCTCGGACAAGCTCACCGAGAGGCTTTTGGCCATATTCAGCTTCATATTCCTTTTTGCTTCCGACTTCACTCCACAAGATATTTTCAAGTGTCTTAATATCATCTTCATTCAGAGGAATATTCTTTCTAAGTTTAGCAATAACGTATTCATCTTGATGTTGACGAATGTAATATTCCGCTTTAGCTTTATAGTTTTTGAGATCGTCATTCTCCAATTCGGAATCGTTCCATTCAACGTTCAAAATTTCCTCATCGAAATTAGTGATATATTTTATGCGTCTTTTAGGAATGTATTTCACCAAATCACGAAGATTTTCACGGATATATTCAAATTCGTTAATACCGGCATTATCAATATAATCCGTGTGTAAAATTTTATTAATAAGTTCGGATTTGGCCATAATCTCGGGAATGTTCGCTACGCTTGCAATTCCACTAACCTTTTTGTACAAGTCGGTACGAGCGCGAGAATATTTTTTACCCGCAAGATATGCAAGCTCAATTCCATACATCAAGGCATCAAATCGTACAGCTGACGCCTCGTCCTCATCAGGAGTAATCAGAGGGGCAAGTTCTTGAGACATCAAAAGAGTATCCTCATATGTAAGAACATTATAATTTTCTTCATTTGAATACTTCTCGACGTAACGCAAATGCTGACGAACAGCAAAATTTTCTTTATTTAGCTCCTTAACCTTGCGCACCATATCATCTACCAAAGATTTACGGAAATCAATCAAATCGGGAATTTGATATACAAGATCCTGCAATTTATATGCAATTTGCGCCTTCAATTTGAATATAGCTCCTTGCAACGCAATCAAGTTTGCTGTAGGACGTCCGTTGTTCATACGGAAAAATTCGAAGTTGCCGCAAAAATCAAAGATATAGAATTTATCCTTATCCTTACCGTCCATAAGTCCGTCACAACGACGAGTTCCACGGCCTATCATCTGCCAAAACTTTGCCTTACTCATAACCTTCTTAAAGAAAACAAGATTAAGAACCTCGGGCACGTCAATACCTGTGTCAAGCATATCAACGGAAATTGCAATTTGAGGCATTTTCGTGGGATTTGAAAATTCGTCAATCGCACTTTGCGCATAGGTCATATAGTTGTCGATTACCTTTGTATAACCGGGCAAATGAGGATATTCCTTGCCAAATATCTCGTGAATTTTCTCCGCGTGCTCGTGATTTTTAGCAAAAATAATGGTTTTACCAAGCTTTTCACCGTAATCCACGCGCAAACCGTCACTCATAAGAATATGAAGCACTTGACGAATAGTATCTTCATTAAATACCCACTCGTTAATTGCAGATGAAGCAATACTTTCGGGCAAATCTCCGTTTTCGTCCTCAAATGTATTTTCATATGCTTCTTTATCCGTTTCGGAAAGGTCATCATATACAATTCCTTGCTCAATAAATTTCAGCTTGCTTTCAACGGATACAAAATCAACAAGAAATCCGTCAGTAACTGCTTGAGCAAGCTCGTAACCATAGGTAGGAACACCGTTTTCAAGCTCAAATATCTCATAAGTATTCTTGTCAATCTCGTCCTTGGGTGTAGCTGTTAAACCTACCAACGGAGCATCGAAATAATTGAAAATATCCTTATATTTGTTATAAATTGAACGGTGCGCTTCATCAACGATAACAAGGTCAAAGTGCCCAACGGTAAAAAGCTTTCTTTCGTTCTCATCTTTGATTGTATCAATGCAATTCATCATTGTTTGATAGGTAGAAAATACGCAGCGCGCATCAAAGTTATCCTTATCTTCGCAAAGGTTAGTAACCGAGAGATCGGGCAACATATTGACAAAGCTACGCTTTGCCTGTGTAACAAGTGAATTTCGGTCGGCAAGGAACAAAATATTCTTTACCCAACTGTGATCAAGTAACACCTTGCAAAGAGCAATAACGGTTCTCGTTTTACCCGAACCGGTTGCCATAACAAGAAGTGCTTTTCTGCGATTTTTCTTGTCAAACGCCTCACAAATCGCCTTGATTGCTCCCTCTTGATAATAACGTCCCGCAATGTGCTTGTCCACCATCACGTTTTTAAGGCTTGTGCGCATAGTGTGAAGATTGAAAAGCTTTTCAAGATCGCGCTTTGAATAAATGGCCGCTACCTTGCGCTCGGGATAATGTTTGTCGTCCCAAATGTGCGTGTCAAAGCCGTTGGAGAGGAAGATTATCGGCCTGCGACCGTATTTCTGCTCCAAAAGATCGGCATATAGCTTTGCCTGCTGTCTGCCCTTGGAAACGTCAACGCAAGTACGCTTTGCCTCAATCAGCGCAAGGGGCTTGCCATCGTCACCATAGAGAACATAATCGGCATATCCCACCTCACTCTTGTTGGGCATTCCGTAGAGCTCAACCTCGTTTATCCAGTCCTTGCCCTCACTCCAGCCCGCATCTTGAAGCATAACGTCAATATAAATCTTTCTCGTTTTGTATTCAGAAAGATCAAGTGGCTTCGGCACATATGTCTGTTGTTGTTCGGCACGGCGGGCGGTGAGCTCCATTTTGAGCGCCTTGTTTTCTTCTATAAGCTGATTGATATCAATATCAACATCGGGAACAAACGAAACCGCTTCTTCAACTGTAAGCTCAAGCAAAGACTTGTCAAACCCTTGCTCCTCGTAGTCTGCAGAATAGTAGCACGCAAGACAATCAAGGAACACAAAAAGGTTTTCAATACACAGTTCTGCTTGCTCGCGCGTAATCTTTTTGCCACCGTGCGCCGCATTGTTACCAAGCTTGCGAATGTACTCAATACGTCGCCAAATATCGTTGCCAATCAAATGCCTGAAGCTGTCCTCGTTCATAAGTGAAACAAGGTTGTCCTGATAAGGCATAACGAGATCACGGTCAACGGAATACATCCACTTGATCGCAAACTCCATCGCCCTGCGACAGTTTATAACACAGGCATCAATGTCTATATGTAATAATTTCTCCGCCGATATCGCCACGTCACTAAACGCGTCAAAATCGGGGTTCTTTTCTAAGAAATCGAAGTTGGTCATTTCAATACCTCTCTTATATTAGATTTTAGAGCATCATTAATTTTGTCCAACTGTTTTTCGCGCAAGGCACATAAACACAAAAATGCTTCTTCGGTGTGCCAATTGCTAATATATTCACTTGTAATAACATTATTCTTTGAGTTTTTTATAAGCGTCAATATACTACTATTATGTAACTTAAAAATTTTATATATAACATTAAATTGACACCCTATCTCAGTCTCAACGCACACATATTCTTCCAATTCATTCAAATATAAATACTTATAATTTTCTTGTATATTTTGGGAATGTTTAATATATTCCTCTAAATAATTACATATCTTTTCAAGATAATTATACCAAGCTTCAAATACCAAATCCGATATTTTTTTAGCATATAAATAGTCTCCAACATCTATAGAATGCTCGAATATAACCGCAGCTCGGTTAATATAGTTGTCAATAATCAGTCCGTTGGCTTCTTGAAAAGGAAGTTTGAGCAACTCGGAAAAAATGCATATGAAAGCATCTTTTTCTTCATTATTATTTTTGTCAGTAATGATAGATAACATTAATTCGTCTATCTCTTGCCAAAAAGAAAAATGAATATATTTTTCTTCCTTTTGCGCCTCATCAAGTTTATCTTCATTGATTAACTTATTAATATTTTCTAACTGTTGACTTGAATATTTAGATATAGACTGAAAATAAGATTTCATAATATTACTCATATAAATGTTACAAGGGCGTTGCTTATATTTCCAAACAGTAAAACAAATTAGATATAGCAAATCAATCGCCATAACAAAAGAATATGCTATCATTTTTGTATACATTAATCCAAAGAAAGCAACTGACCATAATAGAAAATCAAATGAAAATCTAAGCACAAAAAAAGATTGAAAATCAAACCAATGTAATGTTTTACTGTATATAGAATTCAATGTCTTATTTGCAAAACAACTGTTATATTTTGTCAAACAAGGCAAATAAATGGATAGCCAAATTCCTAAAAATGCTACTGGTAATGCAATCAAGGCGACTGCCCAACTTTCATTCTCAGTGGGTACATATTGCTCAAGAAAAGGTGCCGTATTAGAAACCAAGTAGTTAATAAATGTAGCCCAACCCAAAAACAAAACACATTGAAATATCACTCTCTGTAATTTTGAAAATCGTCTTCTATTATGACGCTTTTTTATCATTCTTTTTAACTTATATAGAGATTTTTTAGCTATTTTTCTCTTTTTCATTTGTTTTTACCTTTCCATCCAAAATAGTGTTGAAATCCAGCTAACTAAAGCCATTATACTTCATCATCGGTGATAAATCCAATTCTTCTTGCAGGACGTTTAGGATCATCTTTTTTTATTGCCATCAAGACAAAATTAAGTTGCGACACATGTTGAATTAATTCGGCACGATTACCATTTATATAACCGTGAAAATATAGCAAATCTGGATTTTGATATTCTATATCAATAACTTGCATTATCATATTTGTCCCAAAAGATGCTAATGCTACACCTACGTCCATTTCATCAGAAAGATTGGTTTGAAATTGCTCTATTTCTTCTTTGATTTTTTCATATTTCCAATCTGCCAAATAATAATTTCGTGTGTCGATTTCTTCAAACATATCCGAAAGGCTTGATTTTATATCAATTAAACTATCCATAATAATTTTCCTTTTCCCAAAATATTTTTGTGTTAATGTTTTTTAGCGATAAAATTAATTTTCGTTATCCCTGTGAATTAAGTCTTTATCATTCGATTCATCATTGTATTTGGTTTTAAAGTTTATAATTAATTCAGATATCAGTAATGCTCTTTGTGTTTCATCAATACTTTGAGAATTCTGTATTTTTTCTGCTATCAAGAGAAGTTCATCTGCATCTTTAAGTATTGCGTTTTGAAGTTCCACATCAGAAATTGTGGTCTTCGCTTCTTTTAACATTTCATTCTTTTTTTCACTGAACATTTTCAATATGTCAAAAATTAATCCAATAATAGTGTTAGTAGACAAAAACAATCCAAAAACTAATATAGTTTGAGTGAATAAGTTCATTCCTTTTGATGATAAATATACAGCCGCTGTAGCAGCACAAACAATCATCATATTTGCAATCAATAAGTATATATTTTTTAGCAACATAGTACAATCAAAGTAAAAATTTTCTTTTGCTTGTATATAAATCATTTTTTGGGTTGGCAAACAATCTTGAGGTTTTGTTGGCTTTTTCTTCTCCAAATAATCTATAACCTTAACATTCCAAATTAAAAATATAGCTATTGATATCCCCAAAATAACCCATTCCAATGATAGCAATTCTCTTGCCACCTCTTTAGTTAAAAACACTTCTGATTTAAACGATGCGAAAAACAAAATCAAGAATATATATCCTAATACAATCTTAGAGGTATAAATTTGCATCCAATGTCCTATTTTGGTTTTCTTTTCTGCTTTGATATCCAGTAAAAAAACTATTACAGAAACAATTGCTAAAATTATTGATATTATTAAGGAAATATAAACCGCCATTTCATCTGATATTAATTCAAACTGAATAAAAATATTCATAAATAAGTGCAAAAATAGAAAAGCTGCTGCAAATATAGAAAAGAACACAAAGATAGATAATTTAATAATAGACCTCATTTTTTATACTCCTTCCCCAAAATATTTTTGCATTAATGCTTTTTTTAGTATTTCGAGCTGATTTAAGCTCTTTTGAATTTCAAATTTCGATTTGTCGATTTGTTCGACGAAGGCGGTGTATTCTTTTTGAAGTTCAATTGGAGGGATAATATACTCTAATGTTTCCAAAGGTTTCTGCGTGATTTTCGGTTGTCCAGAAAAATCAGCATACTGATAGAAATTCATCATTCGCATAAGTTCAGTCAAAAACTCTAATGTATATGCCTTTGTCTTCTGCTCTTTAATATAGATAGCATTATCAGTAATCCAAACTGGAGTAGTTACCGCATGAATGTTACCACATTGAGCGCCAACACGACCGATAATAATGGTGGAAAAGTCTATAAGAGCTTCTTCTGTATACCAAGCAATTCCATTTCCACCATATACAGGAATACCACTTTCAAGCCTTTTCTCTTCGGGCAAAAACTTACCTGAAGAAAACTTAAACAACTCACTACCCTTTTTACAATTAAATCCTTTGTTGTTAATTCTATAATCCCCAAACATCTCGACAAATCGGGATTTTACAAGCTCGTCCAATTTTGCAAGTTGCTGTTTGCGGAGGGAAATCAAGTTGCTTATTGCGTCAAGTTCGTTTATAATTTTTTCTTGTTCTTCTTCGGAAA
The DNA here is from genome assembly GCA_017628875.1 of Clostridia bacterium. GTDB lineage: Bacteria > Bacillota > Clostridia > Oscillospirales > CAG-272 > RGIG4608. The sequence continues at coordinate 9,307 of JAGBYG010000162.1, read as the reverse complement.
CAATTACAATATCCAACTCATCAATATGTTCATTTCGAATATTATTTATATTCGCACCGCCAGATAAATCGGAAATTGTGCTTCTATATTTAGGACTTTGAAAGAAATGACCCACATAACCTGGTAAAAGTCCCGTAGGACGTACAACTTTACAAAATGCTCCAAAGGAAATCTGCATATTCTCTTTAGCTACAGCTGCTTTTCCAACCAAGTTTTTGCTTCCACTCGATGCACAAACAACGATATCCCCTTTTTGGATATATTGCTTCTCGTGAACTTTGCTTTTCCTAACATAAACTAAATCATCAAAATTTAATTCATCATCCTGAATATTATTAGCACGAAGAATTGCTACAGCATCTATATCCGTTGATGAACAAACATCTTCTGGTTTGTATGATACTCCCCGAATTTGTTCTATATAATCACCTAATCTTGCCATATTCACCTCTACATTACGCTCCAAACATATTCAATAGCAAAAAGCAAAGCTAATGCCAATGCTCCCACAATTATCACTGTGTAAGATATGGAAATGTTGCGTTTTTTGTACCTATACTCATTTATTTTTTGTTTAAGAAATTGAGCTGACATCAATTCATCTTGATATAGCTTTCTACTTACAAACTTTTCCAAACGAGTAATAAACTCAGTATCACTTAAATTAATATAGCTTTCCATATTCCAAGGTTGAATATCTGGATAAAATTCCAAATTTCTTTTTAGTTTTTTCTCAAATTTAAACCAGCTTTCTTTTCCTATATATCTGTTTGATGGCTTATATGCACGCAAAATTGAACCCAAACACAGCAAAAGATACGCTACTATTATGTATATATAATCATCAAAAGCATTTGAGGTTGTTGTAAATAAATAAGCAAGCAATGAAGTAACGATAGTTAACACAAAAGGAATAAAAAACTTCATTGATTGGAGCTTTTCATCAATCATTTTTTCCATTTGCTTAATAGTAAAACTAACATCCACATATTCTCCAGAGTTTCTTATTCTTCTGGCTCTCGCAGTACGTTTTTTATCTTTTCTATCCATTCAACATCCCCTCCAACTCTTTGAGTCCTTGCTGGATCTGTGCTTCAAGTTCGTTGATTTCAGCCAAAATCTCCTTTGTGGGAGCATACTCCACGGGCTTATATTCAGTCTTTTTATACTTATTTATTGAAAGGTCATAATCGTTGCCAACTATCTCGGATTTTGGAACGAAAAAGCTCTTTTCGGTGCGTGCGCGGTCGATTTCGCCATCACGATTATGGAAACGCGCTATAATATCAGGAATGTCATTTTCCTTTACCTCGGTGCGCTTATCGTCCAAGCTAAATCCGTCCGCTTGCATATCATAGAACCAAACATTATCAGTTCCACCGTGTCCTGTCTTTGTGAAAATAAGAATTCCTGTTGAAACTCCCGCATAGGGCTTGAACACGCCTGAGGGCATAGAAATAACCGCTTCAAGTCTATTGTCATCAACGATAGCCTTGCGAATTGCCTTGTGTGCAGTTGATGAACCGAAAAGCACGCCATCGGGAACGATAACCGCACATCTTCCGCCCACGCGAAGCATACGAAGCATCAATGCAAGAAACAAAAGCTCGGTCTTTTTGGTTTTGCAAACCTTAAGCAAGTCTGCAGAAACTGTATCGTAGTCAAGACTTCCCTTGAAAGGTGGGTTTGCAAGTATAAGTGAGTATTTCTCCTTATCCGTATTCTGATCGGACAAGCTATCACGGTATTCGATATAGGGGTTGTCCACACCGTGCGTCATCATATTCATCGCACCGATACGGAGCATTGTTCTATCCATATCGTAGCCGTGGAACATTCCGTTCATATAGTGTGCCTTCTTTTGTCTATTGAAGAAGATTTCTTCCTTGCGCTTTTCATTCAAGTAATCCCCTGCCGCAACAAGAAATCCCGAAGTACCACACGCGGGGTCACAAATAACCTCGTCCGCCTTGGGGTCCATAAGCTCGACCATCATACGAATGATGTGTCGAGGAGTACGGAACTGACCGTTAAGTCCCGACTGCGCAATTTTAGAGAGCAAATATTCATAAACGTCGCCACGGATATCCGTATCCTTTATCTGTGACATTTTGTCATAAATATCGTCAAGTATGGTTACTATTTTATCAAGAAGCAAGGGTGTGGGAATTTTGAAAATCGCATCGTCCATATATTTGGAATATGCGCTATCCTTATCATCGTGAAGATTCTTAATAAACGGGAAAACCCACTCCTGCACGGTTGAATACATCTTTCCTGCAGGAAAATCGTGGAACACCGACCACTTGAGCTGCTGACCGTCAATCTCGCGGTCGCCAACCTTAACTCTATCTGCAAAAATACTCTTATGAGGAAGTCCGAGCATAACAGCTTCCTTTGCACGAAGGTTATCCGTTTCGTCAAGCTCGTGAATAAACATAAGATATGTAATTTGCTCAATTACACTAATGGGATTTACAATTCCCCCCGCCGCAAATACGTCCCAAAGTCCGTCAATTCTATTTTTAAGTTCACCTGTAATCATAATTAATTCTCCTTATTGTGGTTCCACATATATGCGGTATAACGTCCGCCGCCAATTTTCAAAATTTCTCCGCTTGTAACCAAATCATTAAGTGCTCTCTGCACAGTAATTTGGCTTATATCGGGACATTCCTTCATAATTTCTGTTTTTGTAATCGTTCCGAGTATGTTTTTTATAAGTTCTTTGATGCGCTCGGGCTTTGACATATTATTGGTAGCCATTGATTTCATTCTTACTGAAAATTCGCGGTAAGCCGCAAGCACTACACCAAGTGTATATTGAACGAAAGGAATATAATCGTTTTCACCCTCGTGCCAATTCGCAGAACTATTTTGCAATGCTTCATAATATGTTTCTTTGGTTTGCTCAATCAATTTTTCAATACTGATATATTTTCCAACGGTATATCCTGCACGATACAAAAGCAACAACGTAAGCAAACGGCTCATTCTACCGTTTCCGTCGTTAAAGGGGTGAATACAAAGAAAATCCAACACAAACATTGGAATGATTAAAAGAGGATCTACATCAGTTTGTGAAATCATTTCATCAAATTCTGCACATATAGTATCTATTGCTCCCGGTGTTTCCCAAGATACTACAGGCTGAAAACGAATACGTTTATTACCCGCTTCATCTTCTTCGGCAATCACATTTTCAGATACCTTGTAATTACCACCAATGGATTTGCCACTAAATTTATACAAATCGCGATGGAGCTGCAAAATGATAGATGGCTTAACGGGGATATATGTGTAGTTTTCGTGAATAGTAGCAAGTACATCACGATAACCGGCAATTTCCTGCTCGTTTCTTGTTCGGGGCATAGTTTTGTTTGCAACAATGCTTTTCAAACGCTCGTCGGAAGTGTAAATACCTTCGATTTTGTTTGATGCCTCTGTACTCTGTATCTTTGCAACTTCAACAAGCTGTGTAAGTGTATCAGCTTTAGTCTCCACAAATAAGGCTTGCTCACCTTTATACTCGTGAATTTGTGTCAACAGCAAAACAATTTCCGGCGTCAAAAGCTTTTTCCACTTGTTGTTATAAGCGTAATTTCTCATAATAACCTCTAAAAATATATTTTTCTACATATATTATACCCTTATTATAATCAATTGTCAAGTTTAATTTTATCATTTTTGCAAAAATGATAAAATTGAATAATTGTAATAAGATTTTATTTGCACGACATAATATATTACCCATCTTTTCAACAAAATTCTTCAATTTTTGCAAAAAAATAAAATATTTAATAAAATTTCAAAAAATACTTTACATTCGTGCTTACTTATGATATAATTGTAAGCATAAAAGGTAGGTGTAATTATGACAAAGACCGATAGATTAATTGAATTGATTGAAAAATGTAATGGATATGTATTGATTTCCGAAGCGCAAGCGCTTGGAATTTCAAGGGTTTATATCCAAGAATATCTAAAAAATAACAATTTTGAAAAGGTTGCTCACGGTTTATATAAGTCTCCCGATATATGGACGGACGAGCTATACATTGCAACATTAAAAAGCGAAAAAGCAGTATGCTCTTTTGATACTGCTCTTATGTTGCACGGATTGACCGAGCGCGAGCCAGGTACAATCTTTCTTACAGTTCCAAGAAAATACAACGCTTCTCGTTTGCGTAGCAGGGGCATTTCTGTATATCAAGTCAAAGAAGAATGGTTAGACTTAGGCAAAAGCACCGCAAAAACAACTTACGGAAATGAAGTTCCCGTTTACGATATGGAGCGTACAATTTGCGACCTTGTGCGCGTAAAGGACAAAAAAGATCCTCAAATGTTTGCTTACGCTATGAAGGAATATGCGAAAAGTTCTTCCAAAAATTTACCCCGACTAATGACGTATGCAAAAGAATTTGGCATTGAAGCGGAAATCCGTCAATATATGGAGGTATTGTTATGATTATCAAAACATCAAGACAGTTAAAAGATAAGATTTCTAATTTGTCAGGAAACGATAGCACAAAAGCTCAGATGCTTATCAGAAAATATATGATGGAGAGATTTCTTGCAAGAATTGCTCAATCGGAATACAAAAACAACTTCATTCTCAAAGGCGGTATGCTCGTTTCTGCGCTTGTAGGTGTTGAAGCAAGAGCGACTATGGATATTGACACCACCGTTCGTTCTCTTTCATTAACAAAGGAAGTTGCTTCTTCCATCATCAAAGAAATTGCTAAGACGGATCTTGACGACGGTCTTACCTTCAGCATCACAAAGATTGAAGACATTATGGAAGAACACGACTATGCCGGTATTCGTTTTACATTGGAAGTAACTCTTGAAAAGCTTAGAGACACAATCAAGGTAGATGTTTCAACTGGTGATGAAATCACACCCGCTGCCATCGAATTTTCTTACAAAATGATGTTCGATGATGAAAAGCTTGACATTTGGTCATACAATCTTGAAACCGTACTCGCAGAAAAGCTTGAAACTATAGTTGCGCGTTCCACACTTAACACTCGTATGAGAGATTTTTATGATATACATATTTTGTGGACAGAGATGCAATCAGAGATTAATCTCAAGATTTTGGAGCAGGCAATCCTAAATGTGGCTCGTAAAAGAGGAACATTACATCTTTTTGATAATCTTGATGACATTCTTAAAGATATCAAGCAAAGTGATTACCTCGAAAGCAACTGGAAAAATTATAAATCATATAGCTATTATGTGGGCGACCTTGCTTGGAAAAACGTCTTGCATACAAGTTGCAACATTTTAGAAAAAGAAATAGCACTGTTTGAAAGTGCAGTATAACAATATACCCTCAAATCAAACGATTTGAGGGATTTTTTATATATGTATAATTACAAAAAAGATAAGTTTTTGCATCAATTTATTGTTTAAAAAAGCTTTGATATTATTCATATTTTTCTAAAAAAACCTAAAAATTTTATTTAAAAAATTTGAAAACCGGACAAAACCTATTGACATTGGTCATTTTTTCGAGTACAATATTAATAGGGTTAGAGAGTTAACTCTATAGCATAGTTTTCTTTTTTAAGGATAACTATGCTTTTTTGTTTCTTAGCATATGTTTCCTAAAAAAGAAATTAAAACAATTCTATATAATGAAAGGAAAGAAAACTATGACACAGAAACAAACCAGCACTCACCCCGAGCTCCCTATGCTCATCACAGTAAAAGATGCTCAAAAAATGGGCATCACAAAGAACGGCTTTTATGCCATTGCTCACGACCACTCCGAACTCACCGTCGGCATCAGAGGAAGACTTTACCTCAAAAGAGATCAGCTTCTCTCTTGGATTAACCTTGGTGGAGATCTCAAGCTTGGAAAGGAGTGTGCGTAATATGATGACAAACAAAACACCCCGTGCAATCATTAAACCCTGCGATGGCGGAAGATGGGAAGTTCGTTATGTAAATGCTCACAACACAAACCCCAAAGTTTTCTACGCTCAAAAAGAAGCGCTCTTGTTCAAAACTCAGTTTTTGAATTCACGTGCAATGGATATGATCTCCGAAAGATCCAATCTTAATTGGGGAAAGGAGAGTGCTTGATATGGCTAAAAAGAGCATTAAAGCAGGAAACGGTGAAGGCAGTATCAGAAAGACCAAAAACGGCAAGTGGGAAGTTCGTTTTACGAAGTCTTACGATCCCGTTACTCACAAACAAAAGATGGGAAGCAAGACTTTTGACAAAAAAGCCGATGCCATCGAATTCAAACTTCAAGTTTTGAATTCCATTAACGATGGCACTTATGTTACCCCCAACAAGAAAACTGTCCGCGAGTTTTTGATCTTCTATATGCAAACATTCACAATGCATATGTCACCTCTTGGCCGAAAGGCGTATGAGGATCGCATTCGTATCCACATTATTCCATTTCTCGGTGATATACCACTCTGCAAATTAACTCGTGAAAAGGTACAGGAATTTGCAAATCATTTGATCACAAAGAAATCCAGGTTAGGAAAACCTCTTTCCGAAAAAACCATTAGAGAGATACACGCAGTTTTGCGCAAGGCTCTCAATGTTGCAGTAGACTTGGATTACATCAAAATTAATCCTGCTACACACACGCATCTTCCCAAAGTGGTAGACCAAGAAATAATCCCTTTCGAATTTGATGAAGTTGTAGCTCTTCTTAAAGAAGCAGAGACAGACAGATTTAGCAAATTGATCTCGTTCTGCTTATTTACAGGTATGAGACAGGGTGAAATTATCGGTTTGACCTGGGATTGTATAGACTGGGATAAGAAAATTATCCACGTTAGAAAACAGCTATACAGAAAAAAGAAGATGCACTACGTTGAAGTTCAAGACGATCAGCCAGAGTTGAAATATGCATTTGGTCCTGTCAAGCACAAGCAAATGAGAAAAATCGAAGTAAAAGATGAGATTATCAATCTTTTGAAAGAAAGATATGAGGAACAACTCCAGCAAAGAGAAATCGCTAAAGATTTGTGGCACGAACCCTTCCCAGGACTTGTTTTTGAAGATGAGTATGGACGCAACATATCACACAACACGCTTTACAAACATTACAAAAGAGTTGTAGCTGCCATTGGAAAGCCCGAAGAGTATTTCCACGGATTGCGTCATAATCACGCTATCATCTCCTTTGACAATGGTGACGATTATACTACCGTCCAAAAGAGATTAGGACATTCTGAGGCTAGTACCACGTGGCATTATTACGATGGATTGAGCCAAACCCGAGTAACCAAAAGCGCCGACAACTTTGATAAATACATCAAATCTGTCAAAGAGCAAATGTAAAAAAAGAAGCCCACATCTTCAAATATGGTCTTCTTTTTTGTGTGTATTTTCCCCATACGCTCCTCATACGCGCCCCATACAAAATCAAAAAGTTTTAGCAAATCCAGGAAAAATAGGACAAAATGGCACCAAAATGGCCATTTTTATGACAAATATGACCGTTTTGATTAACCTAACACAGTTCAAATCTCTCCTTCTCCGCCAAAAAGAGAAAGCAGACCTTGTGTCTGCTTTTTCTTTTTGCTTGAATTGTGATATTTAAATTCGTAGGAGCGACGGGCGGCGCGAGGGCTTCGAGTTCGACCGCTGCCAGTGGCAGATGAAGGGAGAACGAGAAGGGAGAAAATAAGGAGTGTCGGGCGTGTGCTTTAGCATACACCCGAGACGACTATATTTTCGAGTGGGACTATGTTCGCACTTGTTATATTTAAACACCGACTATGCGACGCGAGTGGGCGGTGTAGCCGCTTCAAATCGCATTCTCCGCCAAGCTCAAATCCTTATTTATCAAGGATTTGAGCTGTTTTTTATCAAACCTAAAAAAGTCACGACTTTTAGTCGTGACTTTTTTCATTTTTGTTATTTTTTACTTTTAACAATACTGTTTCTATTGAAGTTCAACAAGGATTCGGTATGTTCCCATTTGGTCAATACGGCCTTTAATCCATACGTCATTGGTTGCACCAACTTCCATATATGGCATAGTAACGGGGCCATAAGAAATTTCACCGCTATGAGAATCAAGCATATATAAATAGAAATCATCTCCCTCTCCCTCGCGGCCTTCACCCTCGGAAATTTTATTAAGATATGCGATGATTTCCAACTCTGTACCGTTAACGTAATATTCAATATCAACGATTTCGTATTCGTTGCTATTTTCATCGTCCTTGTTGCGAATGAATCTTACTTCCGCTTCCGCTCTAACGTTTTCTTCGGATAATCTTTCGCCATCTTCGTCTTTTGGACATCCACATTCGATGCAAACGTCCGCCCAATTTCCAATAATTGTGCCACATTCATGGCATACAGTTTCTTTTTCTTCCATTTTATTTTTCCCCTTAATAATTTATTCGATTATATCATCGGGCAGCTTTCCGCACATAAGGTAAATACAAACGCGAGAAGTTGTAATATGATGCAATTCAAAGCCCGTTTCATTTGGAACAAACTGACATATATCATAGTCGATGTCAAGCCCTTTGTTATGCTCGTTTTTCAAACGAATCAAAAGCTCGTCCATATTGTCGGTAATCTGTTCGATATAACTATCCAAGCATCTTATAAGCGCCAAGCTTCCCTCGGAAATCTTACCTTGGTAGCCATTGGAATTTGCCATAATCGAGAACGTTCCGTCCAAGGTTGTATCATTCCAAGCGCGACATAATTTATCCGCTTCTGATTTTAATAAATAGTCAACGGTCATACCCACCTGATTCTTACAGTTAGGACACAAAATTGTGAAACCATGATTGCAAGGTGATTTGCTAAAAATTGGGAGAGCACCACAACGGTGGCATCTATTCACAGCCCCCATTTGAGCCGTATCCAATTTAGCATGTTTCATTACATTCATACTGTTTCTTCCTTTCACTTTTCGTATTCAAGCCCAACGTCATCGAGCTTACTTGACTATATTATAAATTATAGTATTTATCAAATTCTGCGGGGGTAGGAATTTTAGCAAGCTCTGCGCACTCTGCTCTCTTTGTCTTAATAAAGTTCTTGAGAAGCTCCTCGGGGAATACTCCGCCTGCGGTGAGATAATCGTGGTCTGCTTCAAGCGCATCAAGGGCTAAATCAAGAGAAGTGGGCAAGCCCTTGAGCTTTTCCTTCTCCTCGTCGGAAAGGTGGAAAAGGTTGAAATCGTAAGGACCCCAGCCCTCTGCGTGAGGATCTATCTTATTCTTAACACCGTCAAGACCTGCCATGAGAATTGCCGCATAGCAGAAGTAGGGGTTGCATGTAGCATCGGGGTTGCGAAGCTCAAAG
>JAGBYG010000161.1 GCA_017628875.1 Clostridia bacterium | reverse complement strand
ATTTTTTTGAATTTTTTTAAAAAATCATTACACTTTTTTGAATTTTTCTTGACTAATGTAGTATAGGACATATTAATTAACATTTTGCTTTCAAGGAGGTATACTTATGAAAAAAACAAAAATTGTTGCTTTTGCGCTTGTGTTAGTTACTATTGTTTTGACTTTTAGCTCCTGTGGGATAAAATTTCATTTTACAACCGACCCAAATGAATTTGATTGGTATATTGACCATTATTACGTTCCCTCATCCGAAATAGATGAACAGGGTGACCCAATATACACCCTATATTCAAGCGAAGTAACAATGTGTAATCCCTTTAATACTGCCAAAATTACCGATGCAACACTCGAATTTGGAGAGGATAACTCGGTTATATTTAGGGATATAAACGGAAACACTCATTACGGCGCCTACGAGCTTCCAAGCTACTCAAAGATTTCCTTTTCCAATTTGGTTTTAAATTTTGATGACGCCACATCCGTAAATACACATTATTTCAAACTGAAAAGACTTGAAAAAACAAATCGATTCATTGTATTTACATATAATGATGTAAAATATGTGTTTGGCATAAACCGCACGTTTGCCGAAGAGGAAATTGAAGAAAAAACACGCGAAATGGTCGAATGGGCAAGAAAGATTAACGCCGGTTACAAACTCACCGAAGAAGAGAAAAAATTGGACTTTTTCATTACTAAAACCATTTCCTTGATAGGATATCGCGACCAATATATTAATCACACGCAATTGGCTGCCTTACTCCCCGCCACTATGAGCAAAAGGGAAACGGAAGAATATTTTTTCCAAACAGATGATAAGCATTATGGATATGCGTTTTCCGAGCTTGATAAATTTAAGTACATCCTTGTAGATAAGGATAATAATATAAAGCTGATAGAAAATCCCTTGTTGGGTGATTGTCTTTACGTTCGAACAGGCAGATACGAATACTTCTATTTCTTTGAATAAACAAAACGGACAGTCGAGGTCGCCTGTCCCTACGAGTTTTCAAATTGTTTTTTCTCAAGCAATAGCCATTTTGCTTACTAAATGGCATTATTTTGTTATTAAAATCCTACAATCATTGTAGGGGGGCGACATCACACGACCCGCAATAAATAAATATTAACTCCCCGATAAATCTCAATTCACCCCTCACACGTAAAAACAAAAGGTTAACCTCATTTGAAGTTAACCTTTTATTTTTATTTAATCGTTTTGCTGATGATATTCAACCTCAGCGTTAAGCAGATAATCGTTATCCTCGCCTATCGTCACGTTTGCCCAGGCGTCAGGTGTGCCCATATAATAAATACTCGTCAAGCTTTGGCAGTCGGCAAACGCATCATCGCAAATGCTTACAACGTTTTCCGGAATTACTATTGAGGTTAAATAATAGCTTTGATCGTACGCGCCGGAGGCGATTATTGTCGTTTTGTCAATAATCTGGTGGCCGTCCCACCAGTTTTTAGCCAAAAATTCTATCAATATTACCCACTCATTATAGTGATCGACCACGTATTTACCTTGCAGACTAACGAAATATAGATATTCGTGGCAATTATCAAACGCATACCGTCCAACGTTTTTAAGTCCGCCGCAACCGGATAATTTTTTAAGCTGCGAGCAATTTCTGAAAGCGCCGTCACCAATGGATACCACACTATCGGGAATAACAACGTCGCTGATTGAGCTACAATTCTCAAAGGCGGAGCTTCCAATGCTCGTTACGGTATTTCCAAAATCAATCTTAGTAATGGAGGTGCAGTTATAGAAGGCTTGATCGCCAATAGTTTCCACACCGTCGGGAATGATTATTTCTTTAAGAGCAGTACAACCCTCAAAGGCACCGCTTCCAATAGTAGCAACATTGCAAGATAAGGTCAGCTCAGAAAGTCTTGTGCATCCCTTGAAGGCATTATCTCCAATGGTGGTAACACTATCGGGCAGGGTTATGGATTTGAGCCATGTGCAACCCATAAACGCGCCACTTTCAATAGTAGCAACACCGTCGGGGATTATTATTGAAGATATGCCCTCATCCTTAAAGGCATCTGCCTTGATAACCTTAACGGGAATGCCCTCGTAGTATTGCGCTATCTCGATTGAGCTTATTCCACTGAGATAATCGGTAACCATAGCATAACTGCCATCCTCGGATATTTCATAAACGATTCCAATGGAAGGACCAATGAAATATCCACATGTTTCGCAGTATTGTTCCTCGTTAGCTTCGTGAAGCTTCATTGATGCAACCGCATCGCAAAGCAGGCACTCTTTCCAGTGATCCATAGTATCCAAGCAATAAGTATCATCGTATTGGTGGGCGGAGGGATTAATCGGTATGGTGAACATATCGTTATAATCACAAGCCAAACAAGTGGATTTCTCATATCCCTCTGCTATGCAGGTGGGTTCAAGCCTTTCTGTAACGTCTTCGTGCCACCCCATACCGCCTTTTGCCGTTCCAATCTCTCCGCATGAAGTGCAGACGGAAGAATAGGTCCTTTTGTGACAAAAAACGGAAGGATCGGTGGTATCCGGTTGCCACTCACCAAACGCGTGATGCCCGCCATTGCACTCGTCGTCAACCGGAGTGCAGGCAAAAAGAGTGCCAATAATAGCCAGAGAAAAAACAAATAGTATCGCTAGTTTCATCTTGTTTTTCATAATCAGTCCTCCTCAAATAAAATTCGGATATGCCTTGAAGCATATTGTTAAATATAATTATATCATAAATTTTTAAGGTTGTCAATCGAATCCAAAAGAGCATTAATCATAATAATTTTGGGATAACCAAAAAGACTCCCGAACATTACGCTCGGGAGTCTAAAATTCTGGCTTGAAGCCTTGATTTTATTGATTATTTGCTCGCCTCTTCGATAGCAACTGCAACAGCAACAGTCATACCAACCATGGGGTTGTTACCTGCGCCGATGAGACCCATCATCTCTGTGCGGTAGTAAGCTTTGAGACGCATTAAAATGATAGAATGCTTTATAAAACAAGCCTTTTGAACTGCAAAATCCTCTCGCCGAACACATCGTTTGCGCATTTCCTAAAAACATTATATCGAGTTTTAATGTGTTCGTAAATAATGTGGTTAAGGAGTTTGCAGAAAAGTTACTAAATTATAATGATTGCTTAAACAACGGTATTACCCAACATAATTTCATTAAATTCTTTTTCAAATCTCAACTTATAAAACATCATCGCTATTGCACTTTTAAGGTTGTGGATAGCACAAGATTTACTTCCCATAATCTTGGTGTTTTCAAGGAAGGAAATGAAATCCATAGCAAAACCAAGGTTCAAAAGCATAAGTACATCACTTTCCTCTAATCCGTGATTGAAATAGTATCCGCCAGAGGCTTTGCGCATAATGTCATAGGCGAGTCCTGTTTTATATATGCCTCGTTTATGAAGTTTTTCTACTATTTTTTCATAAACGTCTTCTTTGAACACAGGAACGTCTTTTATGGTTGTTTTATGTTTGCAGAAAAGCTTCTCGATGTTGTCCTTCCAAACACTCGGGGTATTAGTAATACCGATGAGCTTCAAAATTTCGTTATAACTGAGGGGATTGGTTTTATCCCTCAACATTGAAAACATTTCGGGTTCAATCCCGGGGATATTTTTTACGTCACCGTTCATAAATGAGAGAAGCACCTCAAGAGTATTAGTTCTTCTTGCTTCGTCCATTGTTATTCCCGTGGCGATTTCAAGCTTGCGACATTTGTCGAGATATTCAAGAGGTACAAGAATAATATGAGGACGATTTCTAAAAAATCTTGTGTTTTTATTGAAATCATAATCGGTTCCTTCAAAATCATCGTCGGTAAAGCACAAGCTGATGCTTGAGATCTCATCCTCCAATTCAAATTTGATATTGGGAATATCAGACATTTCATCAAGAATCATTTTTTCGGCTTCATTGAAAAAGCTGTAGGATACTCCAATACGAATACGATTACGGAAAGCATTGCTGAAATCCGCCTCAAAAGGAAGATCAAATCCATCAATCTCCATATTCTCGCCACAATTACAAGTGGGATAGTAATTGTCAAACGCTGTGCTAAATTGACCTGTAAAAATCACCCGTTTGCATTTTGGACAATATTCGTGTAAGGGTAGCGGATTGATATCGGTCGCTCCTAAGAGATACGCGATAAATAAGGAATTACACGTTCCCATAAGAGAAATGTGTTCACCTTGACTTTCCGCTGCTTTTCTCAACTTTGCAGCCGCATCAAGATAGCGTGTATAAAGCTCACATTTTTCAAGGATCATTTTTTCTTCGTAAAAACGATTGAGAATACGAAGGTCGAGATTCTCGCCATACCGTTCAACCATACGTTCATACGCTTTGTCAAAAATATTCTTATTCATTTTCTTTAATTATGGCAAATAAGTTTGATAGTGATTTGCCATTTTCCTCCTTAATGTATTTTACTCAATTATATAATTTGGGTTTGAGAAAAAACGCGACATAAAAAACACGGTCAATTTTGACCGTGTTTTTGTGTAAAAATTAATATTCACCAATAGGAAAGCTTTTCTTGACCTTTTCTATCAAGCGTGATCTTTCCTTGTCAGCAGTTTCGCTTTGTTCAATAGATTTAATAATAAAATCAATATCACTTCGGCTTAACACGTCGCTTGTATCAAAGTAATATCCCGCGTCACTCCTTTTGATACGTTGACCCATAGCCATTAAGGCTTTGGTATTGTCGGCTATGGCTTCGCGGCCTATGCTGAATTTGTCGTCGCCTCTCATTTTGCCATAATATTTTTCTGCAAGTGATTTCAAACCGTCAGTATGCTTAGGGACAACTTGAAGCGGACGGTCAACCAAGCGAAGTGTGTGATAAATAACGAGTCCGTTGTGGCCACTCTTTAACTT
>JAGBYG010000160.1 GCA_017628875.1 Clostridia bacterium | reverse complement strand
TTTATGCAAACACTTGGCTCCCTCTGTCGAGGGAGCTCCCGCGTTAGCGGGTGAGGGAGAGTTCCTAATTGAAAGTTACTTTTAATAACGTTCTCTCCCTCCGTCGCAGACGAGCTGCGACACCTCCCTCGTCAGAGGGAGACAAGAGTTGGCGTATACAAACTCCCCGACAAATCAAAATTTAAAATCCTATTCAAAATCAAAAGCCCCTCTCATACGAGAGGGGCTATACTTTTTAATAAATCAAGCAAGCATCGTTCTATCGTTAGCAAATTCCTTGCCGCTTGCCTTGTTGAAGAGTTCAAGAAGATCTTCAACCGTGAGGTTTTTCTTATCCTCACCCGAAACGTCAACTATTATTTTGCCCTCGTGCATCATAATAAGACGGTTGCCGTGCTTAATAGCATCACGCATATTGTGAGTTATCATAAGAGTTGTCAAATTATTTTTAGAAACTATGCTTTCAGTAATTTCAAGCACCTTTTCGGCAGTTTTGGGGTCAAGAGCAGCCGTATGCTCATCAAGAAGCAGGAGCTTTGGCTCTGCCATAGCCGCCATAAGAAGCGTTACCGCCTGACGTTGACCACCCGAAAGAAGTCCCACCTTGCTCGTCATTCTATCCTCAAGACCGAGTCCAAGAGTTGCAAGAAGCTCGCGATATTCTGCTTTTTCTGCTTTTGTAATTCCCCAACCAAGGCCTCTTACCTTTCCTCTGCGTTTAGCAAGTGCAAGGTTTTCTTGGATTTCCATATCCGCAGCAGTTCCCATCATTGGGTCTTGGAAAACTCTGCCAAGGTATTTCGCGCGCTTGTGCTCAGGAACGTGTGTTATATCCTTGCCGTCAATAATTATATGACCGCAATCGACCTGCCAAGTACCGCAAATCGCGTTAAGGAGCGTCGATTTACCCGCTCCGTTACCACCGATAACGGTCACAAAATCGCCATCGTTAAGTGTGATAGAAACGTCACGAAGTGCCTTTTTCTCATTTATTGTACCCGCATTGAAGGTTTTGGAAATATTCTTAATTTCAAGCATTTTCCTTTACCTCCTTTGCCTTTTTGCTTGTATGAAGCTTTGTCAATATTTTGTTTTTAAGATTTGGCGCACCAAGGAAAACAGCAACAACTGCTGCAGAGAGCATCTTAAGAAGGTCGGTATCAAGACCGAGGAATACGATAACCTGATATACGATGTAATAAATTACACCACCCGCAAGCGCACCGCAAAGACGCACTGCAAAGTTGCGCGCGATCTTTGAGAAGAACACCTCTCCAATGACTATTGCCGCAAGTCCGATAACAATTGCACCTCTACCCATATTAATGTCGCAAAAGCCCTGATATTGAGCCAAGAGCGCACCTGAAAGGGCAACGAGAGCATTAGAGATAACAAGTCCCAAAACCTTATTAAGATTTGTATTAATTCCCTGCGCACGACTCATATTAAGGTTACAGCCGGTTGCACGAATTGAACATCCAAGCGCCGTTCCGAAGAACCAATAAAGCACCCCTATTATTGCAACCGCAATTATTACAAGAGTGATTATTGCATCAGTTGTGTCCATTTGAGTAAGGATTACGGGAAAGTTTCTTGCCGAAAGCGGTCTGTTTGCCTGACCCATAATTTTAAGATTTACACTCCACAAAGCAAGTTGAGTGAGAATTCCTGATAAAATTGCAGGAATTTCAAGCACAGTGTGTAAAAGTCCTGTCACAAGTCCGCAAAGGCCACCCGCGACCACAGCGCAAAGCATCGCCACCCAGGGATTTGCTCCACCTATCATCATCATTGTGCAAACCGCCGCGCCCGTACAGATAGAGCCATCAACCGTAAGGTCGGATATTGCAAGTATTTTATAGGTGATGTAAACACCTATTGCCATTATTCCCCAGATTAACCCCAAGGATATTGCGCCCGGAAGCGCTCCAAATAATTGTTGCATAATAAATTCCTTAAATAATTAATTCATTTCTTCGTAACCTTCAGGAACATTCATTCCCAAAAGGTCACACATTTCCTTATTATACTTCTTTGTCGCAGGTGCATATTCAACCCTCATAGTTGAAACGTTCGCCTCGCCCTTAAGAATTTTAGCCGCCATCTTGCCAGTTGCTACACCAAGGTCATAATAGCTGATTGTAAGAGAAGCAACACCGCATCCCTTTGCCGTGTTTTCTTCACCTGCAAATACGGGAATCTTCTTTTCACGAACGATATTACCAATAGTTTCCGCACAAGAAGCCGCTGTATTATCCGTGGGAATATAAAGCGCTTCACACTCGCCGCAAGCTGCACTTACAACTGCAGAAACGTCATTTGAGTCAGAGAAGGCAAATTCCTTAACAGTTACTCCCTTGCTCTCAAGATGCTTCTTAACCTCTGCTACCTGATATGCGGAGTTTGCCTCTGCAGAGCAGAAAACGATACCAACGGTTTTAACGTCGGGCATAAATTCAAGAATCATATCCGCCTGTTCATCAAGGGGAGCAAGGTCGCTTGTACCCGATACGTTACCACCAACAACACCATTGGTAAGTGTTGTACCAAGAGCTACTCCATACTCGGTAATTGACGTACCAAGAATCGGAATCGTGCTTGTTGCACTGTAAGCCGCCTGAAGAGCGGGTGTTGCGTTAGCCATAATAAGATCAACATTTTTGCTTACGAAATTACCAATGATTGTATTACATACGTTTGTGTCACCCGAAGCATTCTGAACTTCAATTTCAACGCTATCTCCAAGCTCTGCTTTAAGCGCATCAACAAACCCTTGCGTTGCTTGGTCAAGTGCCGCGTGCTGTGTGAGCTGGCAAACACCAACCGTTAACTTTTCATTTTCCGTTTTCTTGTTACACATAACAAGTGCTACACAAGATACTAAAACAATGGCAACAACCAAAATAATTGCAATTTTCTTTTTCATAACTTCATCCTCTTTATACATAGGATTCTAAAAGTGTTATTTATTAATTAGTCTTTATTCCATTTCTTCGTAGCCCGCAGGAACCGTGAGTCCCAAAGAGTCGCACATTTCTTTATTATATTTCTTTGTTGCGGGAGCATATTCAACCTTCATTGTTGAAACGTCTGCTTCACCTTTAAGAATTTTAGCAGCCATCTTGCCCGTTGTTACACCAAGGTCATAATAGCTGATTGTGAGAGATGCAACACCACAAACCTTTGCAGGATTTTCTTCACCTGTAAATACAGGAATCTTCTTTTCGCGAACGATATTGCCGATTGTTTCTGCACAAGAAGCTGCGGTATTATCTGTAGGAATGTAAAGTGCTTCACTTTCAGCGCAAGCCGCAGTTACAACTGCAGAAATATCATTGGAGTCGGAGAATGGAAATTCTTTAACCGTAACGTTCTTTGCTGCAAGAAACTTCTTCATTTCAGCAACCTGATATGCGGAGTTTGCCTCTGCAGAGCAATAAACGATACCAACTGTCTTAACATCGGGCATAAACTCAAGAATCATATCCGCCTGCTCATCAAGAGGAGCAAGGTCGCTTGTGCCCGATACGTTGCCACCTACAACACCGTTAGTAAGTGTTGTACCAAGAGCAACACCGTATTCTGTGATAGAAGTTCCAAGAATCGGAATCTTTGCGGTTGCATTGTAAGCTGCCTGAAGCGCAGGTGTTGCGTTAGCCATAATAAGATCAACGTTTTTACTTACGAAATCGCCGACGATTGTATTGCAAACGTTTGTGTCGCCCGATGCATTCTGAACCTCGATTGTAACTCTATCGCCAAGCTCTGCCTTAAGACCATCAACAAAACCCTGTGTTGCCTGGTCAAGAGCGGGATGCTGAACAAGCTGACAAACGCCAACTGTAAATTTTTTCTGACCTTCGGGTTCTTGTTTGTTATTGCACATAACGAGCGCTACACAAGATACCAAAACGATTGCGACTGCCAAGATAATAGCGATTTTCTTTTTCATAATATTTTCCCTTCTGTCGCCTTTTGCGACCATAAAATATATTTTGTTGAGAGCAACAAAAAAGCCCTCCATCCGTTATAGGATGCAGGGACGAAAAGACCGTGTTACCACTCTGCTTCGATTAAACCTCACGGTTTAACCCTTACCGACTTCAATCAAAGTCTACGTCCGTAACGGAGACAACCGTTGCGCCTACTAACCGCTCGTTAGCCAAGGGGGGTTCAACACACAACTCGCAAAATGTACGTAACAAAACTACTTATCATTGACTCGCACCAACCGTCAACTCTCTGAAGACACTTCATCTTGCACTCTTTTTGCTCAAACGTCTTTTTCTTATTGACTGTATTATAGCACCATTTTTTTCACTTGTCAATAGGTTTTTTCAAAAAAATCAAAAAAATTATTATTGTTAATATTTTTATATTTGATATATTGTTGTATATACACAAAAATCAACCCCTCGCTTATGCAAGGGGTTGGAAAAACTATTTAATATTAAGCTTCGGGCTGAACCTCGGGTTCAACTGCAGGAGTGCCAACAACGACTACAACCTTGAACATGTAGTTTGTGTTGATTACGTTACCAAGAATGTATGTACCTGCTTCAACTGTGAACGTTGTAATACAAGGGCTGTTCTTTGCAAGCGTCTGTTCATCGCTCTGAACTTTGATTTCACCGTTCATATCATACAAAGCAATCTGTCTGTGATCGTCGCCGCCTTCTACCCACCAAACTGTAACTGTTGTTGCTTCAGTTGTGGTGAAAACGATACCGTTCTTGATCATATCGGGGTTAGCATCAGAGTTGATTTCTGTCTTTCCACCGAAGTTCATTCTAACTGTTCCATAATAATCATCAGGGAATGTCTTCTTCTGACCGTCGTTTGTTGCGTACTTCTTGCTAAGGTGACATTCAAATACGCCGTCAACAACTCTTACTTCACCGTCAGCAAGTGAACCGGAACTGATGCCCGCAAGCGCGCTTGCTTCAAGTGTGTATGTGCCTTCGCCCATAACAGAAACTTCGTCATAAGTGAATGTGCCTTCGCATACTGAACATACACCGGTTGTTTTTCCTTTAGCCTCTGCTGTGGGAAGTGTTGTTACGTAAGCAATCTTATGAGCAACTGTTGCAACCTCATTCTGAGCA
>JAGBYG010000159.1 GCA_017628875.1 Clostridia bacterium | reverse complement strand
TTTTGATAATTCACAAGTGAATTATCGGTCCGCTCTCTAAAATCCTCTTATGAAAATAAATTTTCAACGTGGATTTTACAGACCGAACTACGAAAACCAATCCATTTTGGATTGCTTTTCTAAAATTTACTTTGACTGTACGTTTGACTTTCGATAGCAAAAGACCTATGCTTTGCAGTAGCAAATCATAGATTTTCGAGCCGCCTGTTAAACGGCGAGAAAATCGTTATATATTGTTTGATTTCAATCAAACAATACGATTTGCGCGAAATTTGTTTATAGCAACACGATTAAAAGTTTTTGCAAAGCTTTTTTCAAAAAGCGTAAAATTGATACTCAACTAAATTTTTTAACATCCCTATAAATCCCAATTTTGAATATTAGCGATAAAAAAGGGACGCCTTGCGGCATCCCTTTATAATATTATTTACTATTTTTCGTCAAACTTTGGAATTCGCTCTGGTCACCAAAATTTTCTTCGCCCATAAGAGCCGCAATAGTATGAGCAATTTGGATATTTTCGATATTCACTCCATCAAAAAGCTCTGCACCGTGTCCATAAGCAAAAATGGGAACATTCGCTTCGGAGTGGTCATCGTCATTGAACTGAAGAACACCATTTTCGTTTGGAAGAAGTCGACCCGTTTCGTGGTCTGCGGTGATAAGCACGAACGTGTTGGGATTATAGAAAGCAAATTCCATAAATCTGCCAATCGCCTGATTAAATCGAGCAACCATATTATAAACATCGTTCAAATTGTTATTGTGACATTTCTTGTCAATATAAGCTTCCTCATACATAAGGAAAAATCCGTTTTCGTTAGCAGAGAGCGAAGCCAATGTCTTTTCAATGTGGCTTTCCATAACGGACAAACGAGATGCGGTGGTGTAATCGTATCCGCAGTCGATAATTGTGCCGTATTTTTGAGTTGCTTCCATATGCGCTTTGAGAATTTCAGAGCTTTGGTCGCGGTCCTCGATATGAACCGCAAAGGCAGAAGGAGTTGCTCCCGATTCTGTTTCGGTAGACATAACACCCGCGCTCATTCCAAGCTCATAAGCAAGCTCGGTGAGGGATTTAACGTGATTTTTATTCTCGTCAAGCCCAAGATACTTGTTGTAGGTCTTAATTCCACACGCAAGAGCTGTACCGCCTGCGGCACTATCAGTAATACCCGAAAGTGATTCAGTCCTCGATTCACCAATATAAGGAAACATATAGCCAAAGAAAATGCCCTCGCCATCGCTAAGATCACTCTTTTTGTCCATATAATCAAAAATTTTGGTCTGATAAACACCCATTCCGTCACCGATAAGCAAAATATAATTCTTTGCTTCCTTAACGATTGGCTGATGAACCTCTGCCTGCTCGGGAACATTGGAAACCTGCGCATCTGTTAAAGCAAAAGTTTCCATAAAATAGTATGCCGCAGCAGCAATAACAAAATAATCGCCCTCAAGTGCAACACTTCCCTCTTTTGCAAGGATTGAGAATTCAACGCCCTCGGTTTCTACATTAAGTCTTTCCGAAATCGGTCTTGATGTTTCACCAACAACAATTTCGTTTGCGCTCTTATCATCATTATCATCAACGATTTTCAAATTAACACCGTAACGCGCCTTCGCAGTGCTTTGAATATACTCCGCTGCTCTCTTATTGTAATCAAGCCCTTGCTCGTCATAAACAATAACGTACTTCGAAAGTTTTATACCATTTATCGTCGGTTGTTTCATATATCTGGTACAAGAAGAAAGCACAACCAAGGACGAAAGAAGAATAACAATAATTAATAATAAAGAAATTTTGCTTTTCATATTACCCTCCAAAAATTTTATTGAATATATTATATCATATATAAAAGAAAGTTGCAAGAGTAATTTCCAAAACCACTTGACAACAGAGGTTTTTTGTGCTATAATTTATCTGTTAATCAAATATGGCGCCATGGCCAAGTGGTAAGGCAAAGGTCTGCAACACCTCTACCCCCAGTCCGAATCTGGGTGGCGCCTCCAATAAGAAAAGCACGCCATAAGGTGTGCTTTTCTTATTGGACACGTTCCTCAC
>JAGBYG010000158.1 GCA_017628875.1 Clostridia bacterium | reverse complement strand
CGTTCCCCTCATCCGTCAGGCTTTCGCCTGCCACCTTCCCCTCAATGGGAAGGCTAAGTGTCCGACAAATCAAAATTTGAAGCACTGATAATGATATATTTTTCAAAACCCACTAGTGTGTCCTGAGAAGCGCCAAATGATTTTTCGGATAAGTTCGAGGGGAAGGGCGATGGCAGCGCAGGTGAATGTGAATAAAAGTTCGTTTGGGGTGAGTGGAGTGGCGCGCAGAGCAGTGCCCCCAAAGTAGATGAATGATACTTGAATGGCGAGTATTAGCAGCATTATGAGTATAAACGTTGGATTTTTCGTTATGCCGTTTAGAAGATTTAATCTATCGGTGCGCGAATTTATGCATTGCATAACTCCAAGAAAAATAAAAAGCCCAAAGAAAGCAGAAAGCAAAACAATATTGTCCTTGCCACTTCTAAAATGAGAAGCAAAGAAAGGCAATTTTAAGAAACAAATTGACAAAATCGCAGAAAAAGTGCCCGAAATCAATATTTGATGCGCCATATAGCCATTCAAAATCGGCTCGTCGCGACGTTTTGGCTTTTCTCTCATCATTCGTTTATGAGGAGATTCGCCTGCGAACGCAAGACCGCCCAAGGTGTCCATTATCATATTAACCCAGAGCATTTGTGACACGGTTATTGGAGTTTCATATTCGAAAAACGGAGCGATCATACACACGAGCGCAGAAGAAAAGTTCATAGTAAGCTGAAAAACGAGAAATTTTCTTATGCTTTTGAATATGTTTCTGCCGTAAAGCACGGCTTTTACGATTGATGCGAGGTTGTTGTCAAGAATGACAACGTCGCCCGCTTCCTTTGCTACGTCAGAGCCGTTGCCCATTGCAAATCCAACATCGGAGAGTCGGAGCGCGGGGGCATCGTTTATGCCGTCGCCCGTCATTCCGACCACCAAATCCTTGCTTTGAGCAAGACGAACAAGGCGGCTTTTATCCTGCGGGAGTGCGCGAGCAAGCACTGCAAGGCGGGGAAGTATGTTGATTAATTCATCGTCGGTCATTTTCTCAAGATCTTTATGCTCAAGGCACAGATTTCGCCTTGAGTTGATTATGCCCGTTTGTTCGGCAATGCTTTGGGCGGTCAAAATTCCGTCGCCCGTTATCATCACAACGTCTACCCCTGCGTTTTTGAGAGCTTCAACGGAGCTTTTTGCCTCTCGACGAGGTGGGTCAGAAATTATCACGGCGCAGGTGAATTTATTATTTTCAAGCATTGCGATTACTCGTTTTCCCTCATTTTGTTCCTTGGTTATGGCGTGTTCAATAGGAAAACGGTCTGTATTTTTTGAGCCCACGAGAAGTATCTCGGGGGCTCCTTTGACGTAGGTTGTTCCGTCAACGATTGCACTTGAATATTTGATTTTGCTATCGAAGGGCATTTTTTGAACGTTTTTTGAATGATCGGGAATAAAAAAACGTTTAGTTGCGTCGAGCAGGGCGCGTTCGGTTGCGTTGCCCCCGCTTGCGCGACGATTGGTAATTCTTGCGGAGGTGTTATAGCAGGAATTTTTACAAAATGACAAAAAAATATCGGGATAATTCTCGCGCAGAGCTTTTATTTCGTTGATTTTCGTACCGTCTGCGAGAATAAATCCTTCAATAGTCATCTGTCCGCGCGTGAGCGTTCCTGTTTTGTCCGTGAAAAGAATATTCATACTGCCTGCAGCTTCAATTCCTGCGCTTTTTCGAACAAGCACCATATCGTTAAGCATTTTTTTGACGTTTGAAGAGAGGACAACCGCAATCATCATCGGCAAGCCCTCGGGAACTGCCATAATCACCACGGTAAGTCCAAGAGTTATGGCGTGCAGAAGCTCGGATATCATAAATTTTGGGTCGGTGATTTTTGAAGCAATGACTTCGCGCACAAAGTCGCTTTCGATAAAAACGGAAGAGAACAAGCTCAAAAGGGCGATCACTACCGCCGCCCCGTAACCGAGTGTGCTGATTTGTTTGGCGAGCTTTGAAAGGCGGATTTTAAGTGGCGTGTCGCGAGTTTCGTTTTGTAATTCTTGAACAATACCGCCTAAGAATGAGTTATCTCCCACTCTGCAGACGATCATTTCGCCCTCTCCTGATGATACAAGGCAACCGCGTAGGCAGGAGCTTTCAAAATCCGGTGAAAGCTCGTCTTTATTTATTTTATCGGGTGTGATTTTTAATTTTGAAAAAGGTTTTTTGTGAGCTTCACGGCTTTCTCCTGTCATCGCCGATTGGTCGAGCGAAAGTGCACCCGAAATCAAAATTCCGTCTGCAGAAATTTTTTCTCCGGCACTTACGAAAATGATGTCGCCAACAACTATTTCGTCGGAATTGATTGATATTAATTCTCCGTTTCGCCACACGCGACACGTTTGTTTTGCACTTGCGTTGATCTTTTCAAAGGCAGAGTGCGATGAGTATTCCGAAAACGTGGAAATTGTGCTGGCAAGAAGTATTGCAATTATTATTCCGCCCGTTTCAAACCAGTCTATATCGTGTAGTGTGAATACTATATTTACCGCAAGGGAAATCAGAAGAACACGAATCACCGGGTCGCCCAAGTTTTCAAAAAACAGACGAAAAAAGCTCTTGCCCTTTCTTTTCGTCATTTTGTTTGAACCGTGCGCTTTTCGGGATGCTATTACCTCGTCATTATTTAATCCCTTTTTAATTTTATTGTCCATATTTTTCTCCGCATATAATTTTTGTAAATTATATGCTCTAAAAAAGCAAAATAGAAGTTGACGGCTGGCGATAAATATGGTAAAATATATTAGATATACAAATTGGTATTTATCGAGAAGTTAGTTAAAACAAAATCGCCTGCGCGGCGGGCGCGCGCTTTTGAAAAAGCGCGGCAAAACAATCGCGTGGGTTAGTGCTAACTCGACGTAAATTTTCGATAAAACACGAGTGTTTTATCGGTACAAATAACAAAATATCCTTACGAAAACAAGTTTTCGACGGCTATTTTATTATTCGTACTACGAAAACCAAATCAAAGATTTGTTTTTCTAAAATTTACTTTGGTTGTGCGTGATGATGGAATTTGTATTTCAAAATTTGATTTATCGGAATGTTAGTTGAAGTCGAAAGGGGAACTCCCTCCGTCTTTGCCTAAGGGCAAAGCCACCTCCCTCTGCGGAAGGAGGCTCTGTAAGATATT
>JAGBYG010000157.1 GCA_017628875.1 Clostridia bacterium | reverse complement strand
CTTGATACCCGCTTCATCGCCGTCCTGATAGTCGAGGATATCGTACTGGTAGCCGTGGCGCTCCGCCCAACGGGTGTACAGACGATACAGCATCTGTGCCCAGTCCTGCGCCTCGGTGCCGCCTGCACCGGGGTGGAATGAAACGATTGCATTGTTTCTGTCATACTGACCTGAAAGAAGTATTTCGATTCTCATTCTTTCTTCTTCACGCTCAACAAATTCAAGCTCTGCCTTTACTTCCTCGGCATATCCCTCTTCGTTTTCTTCTATTGCCATATCAGCAAGAGCGATTGCGTCCTCAAGGCGTTGTGCAAGACCGTTAAATTCGTCAAGTTTTTTCTTGCCCTGCTTAATGGACTGCAAAATTTTAGATGAGTTTGTCTGGTCTGACCAGAAATCAGGGTCGAGAGTTTTTTCCTCCATCTCGTTTACCTGCTTTGTAAGCTCGTCGATGCGAAGCGAATCGCGAAGCTCGGCGATGTCCTTTCTCATTCCAATTAATTTATATTTGTATTCTTCAAGTTCGATAATCATATTTATCTCCAATCATCACAAATTAATCCATTTTATATAATACCATATTATTGGCAATTTTGCAAGATGAATTTCAAAAAATAATGACCGATTACTCGGTCATCGTTTTTTATGTAATTATTCAAGTATCTCAAATTTGTATCCAACACCCCAAACGGTTTTAAGCACCCATTTATCGCTTGTTCCTTCAAGCTTTTCGCGAAGGCGCTTAACGTGAACGTCAACCGTTCTTGAGTCACCGAGATAGTCAAATCCCCAAACCTTGTCAAGCAACTGGTCGCGAGTGAAAACGCGATTGCGATTGTATGCAAGGAAGTGAAGAAGCTCCAATTCCTTCGGTGGAATATTAACGGACTTTCCGCAGAGCTTAAGCTCGTATTTTTCAAGACTGATTTCTATGTTATCAAATTTGATAACTTCATTATCGGCCTTTGTGGTACTATGTAAGCGTGTGCGACGAAGAACAGCTTTCACACGAGCTGAAAGCTCCTTGATGTCAAAGGGCTTTACAACGTAATCATCTGCTCCAAGCTCGAGGCCGAGAACCTTGTCAAAGGTATCGTTCTTTGCACTGATAATGATAATGGGTTGATTTGAAACCTCACGAATTTCGCGGCAAACCTGCCAACCGTCCTTTTTAGGAAGTACAATATCAAGAAGAACTATATCCGGATTATAGAGCTTAAAACTATCAACACCCGAGATGCCGTCGTTAACAGTTTTAACCTCGTATCCCTCTTTTTCAAAATAATTTTTTAGTGTTTCACAAACTGCAGCGTCATCATCGATAACAAGAATTTTTGTATCTAACATTTTTGACTTCCTCCTATAGAAACAAGTAAATATATATGCAAAAACTGAAAAAATACAAATTTTTACCAATACTGTAGATATGATAATACAAAATCCTTAAAAAAACTTGAAATTTTACAAAAAAATCAACAAATATTGACAAATTTAGAACTAATTTTGAACGAATTGTTATGTTCATAAAAATTATACAATATTTCTTATATAAAGTCAAGCAAAAAATGTATAATAATTCATTGTATATAAAAATAAGTTGTTGACACGGGGGGCGTTTTTTTGTATAATGAAATCATACTTTATAGGAGAATGAATTATGTCAAAATCAATAACCAATTCTCATACAGAACACCGAAAAAGAGTTAGAGAGCGATATTTGAATTCGTGTGCAAAGGGTTTCAGCGAACACGAGCTTCTTGAGATGTTGTTGTTTTATTCCATTCCGCGCGCTAATACGAATGAGATGGCTCACGCGCTCATTGAAAGATTTGGCTCTATTAACGGAGTAATGGAAGCATCCATAGATGAGTTAAAGCTCGTTCGCGGAATAGGAGATAAAAGCGCGATTCTTATCAACTTGACTATGATGCTTGCTAAAGAATATGCAGAAACACGCTTTAAAGAGAGTCGAAGGATAGTAACTATTGAAGATCTTGTTGATTATGCCAACATTCACACCTTTGGCGCACTTAATGAGCTTGTTTGCGGCGTATTTATGGATGATAATCTTAACGTTATTTCCACTAATGTCATAGCGTCCGGTACAATTAATGAGACAAGACCCATGCTAAGAACTGTAATGGAGCTATGCGTTTTAAAGCGCGCTACTGCACTTGCTATATTTCACAATCATCCAAACGGTGGAGTTGAGCCCTCAACCGAGGATATAGATTTCACAATTTTGCTTGAAAGGGAGTTAAAAATCATTGGGGTGACTTTAACCGAGCACGTTATAGTTGACGGAAAAGATTACACTGCCATTTTAAAGCTGATAAAAGAAAAATATTAACAAAGGAGTTTATTATGAATGCATTGGAAGCCATTTTAAAAAGAAAATCCACAAGAGCATATAAACCGGAGCAGATTTCAGAAGATGCTTTGGAAAAAATTCTCAAAGCAGCTTGCGCCTCACCCGTTGGTATGGCACGATATGATACGCTTCATATTACAGTGGTTCAAAATGAAGATATGCTTGTGAGAATATTTGATGAGGCCGAGGAGGATCTTTTTAAGGCGATTGGCATTAGAAAGAATATGAACTTTGGCGCAAAAACCGTTATAATTGTTTCTTCTGCTCCTGCATACAGAGAGGGCGTGGAATATGCGCACGCAGGCATAATTATTGAAAATATGGTAATTGCCGCGACCTCGATGGGAATTGACTCCGTAATATTGGGAGGCCCAATCGCAGCGATTTCACATAATGAGGCATTAAAGAGCGAATTGGGTATCCCAGCGGGTTTTGAGCCCTTACTTGCCGTTGCTTTGGGATATGGCTCGGATGAAACACCGGTTAAGGAACACACTATATCAATTAACAGAGTATAAGGAGAAGAATATGATTTGTAATGCAATTCAAAGCTTGATTAATTATGGAATTAAAAATGGATTAATTACCGAGGATGACGTTATAGTAGTTCGCAATGCTATTATGGACGCTTTGGAGCTTTCTGATTGGGACGAAAATGCAACTGCTACCGATATGGATAGCATAGAAGCAATTCTTGCTCCCATTATTGATTATGCTTGTGAAAATGGAATAATTGCAGATACGACTAATTCACGCGACCTTTTTGATACAAAGATTATGGGACTTCTTACGGCTATGCCCCGCGAGGTTATTGCAGAATTTAATCGTAGATATGCACTCTCTCCAAAGGAGGCAACCGATTGGTACTATCAATATAGCCGCAAAACAAACTATGTTCGCGCAGAGAGAATAGCAAGAGACCTTGTTTGGACGTACGATTGCGATTACGGAACGCTTGATATAACTATCAACAGATCCAAGCCCGAAAAAGACCCGAGAGATATTGCCGCTGCTAAACTGAAGAAAGCGAGCAGCTATCCCAAATGTCAGCTTTGTTCTGAAAATGCCGGATTTGCAGGACACGCAAACCATCCCGCAAGACAGAACTTAAGACCAATTCCGATTGTGGTGAACAGTGAGAGATGGGAACTTCAGTATTCTCCATATGGATATTATAATGAGCATTGTATCGTGTTTAATTCAAAGCACGTGCCAATGAAAATTGACCGTTCGGTTTTCTCAAAGCTTTTTGACATCATTGAGCAATTCCCACATTATTTTGTGGGTTCAAATGCAGATTTGCCCATCGTTGGCGGCTCGATTTTGAGCCACGAGCATTTCCAAGGCGGAAGATATACCTTTGCTATGGAAAAGGCAGAGGTTGAAAGAGAATTCAAAATTGAGGGTTATGCAAGCGTTAAAGCGGGCATTGTTAAATGGCCGATGTCTGTTATTCGCTTAAGCTCTGAAAATCGCGATGAGCTTCTTTGTGCTTGTGATCTTGTTCTTTCCAAGTGGAGAGGATACAGCGACCCTGCAGCTTACATATATGCGGAAACTGAGGGAGTGCCTCACAATACGATTACTCCCATTGCAAGAATGAATGGTAACGTTTACGTTTGTGATCTCGTTCTTCGAAATAATTTGACAACTGACGAAAGACCGCTTGGACTTTTCCATCCCAATCCAACGCTTCACCATATAAAGAAAGAAAATATCGGTCTTATTGAGGTTATGGGACTTGCAGTTTTGCCTGCAAGACTTGCAAATGAGATTTCGATACTCGAAAAAGCATTACTTAACGGAGAAGATCTTGACGCAATTTCAGAAACCGCTTCCCACGCAGAGTGGGCAAGGGACGTTCTTTTAAGACATCCTGAATTTTCAAATGAGAATGCCAGAGCAATTCTTGATATGGAAATAGGCAAGGTGTTCCTTGAGGTTTTGTGCGACGCAGGTGTATTTAAGCGAAACGAGGAAGGCCAAGCTGCTTTCGATAGATTTATAAATTGTCTTTAATATTCATAATGAAAAAAGAAGTGAGCTTGGCTCACTTCTTTTTTGTATAAATAAAAACAAAACACTTGAAAAAAAGAAACTTATATGATATAATATATAAGTTAATATGGATAAATATGGTCTGTTAAAGGAGATTATTATATGAAACTTGGTATAGTCGGCCTTCCAAACGTTGGAAAGAGCACGTTGTTTAATGCATTGACAAACGCAGGGGCAGAATCTGCGAACTATCCTTTCTGCACAATTGAGCCAAACGTAGGTATTGTTGCGGTGCCCGATCACCGTCTTGACGTTTTGGCAGAGATGTACAATCCCGAAAAATTCACACCTGCTGTTATTGAATTTGTTGATATTGCAGGTCTTGTTAGAGGCGCGTCAAAGGGCGAGGGTCTTGGAAACAAGTTCCTTGACAATATTCGTCAGGTTGACGCAATTGTTCACGTTGTTCGTTGTTTTGAGGACGACAACATCATTCACGTTGACGGTAACATCAACCCCATTCGCGACCTTGAAACAATAAATCTTGAGCTTATTTTCTCTGATATGGAGATTCTTGAGCGCCGTATTGACCGCGTTAAGAAGGCGATGAAGGGTGACAAGACGCTCGCTTCCACGGTTGAACTTCTTGAAAGAATCCACGCGACCCTTGAGGAGGGTAAATGCGCGCGCACTATGGAGCTTGATGCGGACGAGCTCGAGCTTCTTGGAGATACACAGCTTCTCACAATGAAGCCCGTTATTTACGTTGCAAACGTAAGCGAGGGCGAGGCGGATCACGAGCCCACAGAAAATCCTCTTTACTGTGAGCTTAAGGAATTTGCTGCTGCAGAGCATTCTGAAATAATTGCAATCTGCGCGCAGATTGAAGCGGAAATCAGTGAGCTTGACGCTGAAGAAAAGAAGATGTTCCTTGACGATATGGGAATTGCAGAAAGCGGTCTTGACCGTCTTATCAAGGCAAGTTATTCGCTTCTTGGACTTATTTCCTATCTTACAGCAGGCCCTAAAGAGGTTCGCGCTTGGACAATTACAAAGGGAATGAGAGCTCCTCAGGCAGCGGGAAAGATACACAGTGATTTTGAACGCGGATTTATTCGTGCCGAGGTTGTTGACTTCGACGTTCTTACGAAGCTTGGCTCAATGGCGGCTGTTAAGGATGCGGGTCTTCTTCGCAGCGAAGGCAAGGATTACGTAGTAAAAGACGGCGATATAGTTCTTTTCAGATTTAACGTATAAAGAAAAATGCCTGTTGGCGCAACGCCAACAGGCAAAATTTAAAAGCTTTTAGTTTTTAGAATTTTTAGCTTCTTCATAGAAAACTGCAGTTGAAACGGATGCGTAGGGGAATACCCACAAAAGTCCGATACCTGCAAATGCAAATCCGAGCAAGAACCAGCCAATGAAGTTGCAGTGGAGCTTAAAGAGTCTCCATCTATTGCCTTCCATAATTCTTTCGCTCTCGTCGAAGCATTCTCTCCAAGTATATTCGGGATGGTCATTTCTAACGTAGAATGCCATTGAGTAGGAATATCCAACGTAGATACCGGGGAATATTGCAAGCAATGACCACAAAACGATGTTCAATGCATACATAAATCCGATTTGGAAGTTATCTACGATTCCTCTAAAGCCGTTAAAGAACTTTTTGATACTGATAGCACCGGAACCCCTAACAAGCTCTATATGAACTGATGAAAGACCAACCATAATAGGTCCGATTGGAATGAAGACGAACAAAACGTCCACAACATAGAGCAGGATTTCCGCTGCAAACAAAATCGAAGGATCCTCGATAATAGAGTGAAGAAATGGGTCAACGAATGTGTTAGAAAGAATAATCAAAGAACCACTTGTTGCAAGGATAATAAGAATTGTAAGCGTAGAAAGAAAAGCGGATTTAAGCCAGTCCTTTCCGAAGATATTATCGTCAAGCAAACGTCGAGCTCTTGTGCGTATTTGAGCATTTGTAAGATACATTAAGTGCCTCCAAAAAACAATTATAATTATATACCATAATTGTAATACTTTTTTATCGAATTGTCAAGGTCTTTTTGAATAAATGACAAAACTTTTTAAAATAAAAATATGAATACAACCGAAAGGAATTAAAATATATGAGAATGAGAAAGAAAAAGCACGGTGCAGAGCGCATTGAAGCGTGTGCGCATTTGCTTATAAAACCCGATGATAATTTTAAAGCAGACCCCCAATCTGCATTTAATGAAAAAAAGCCGATTCATCTTGAAATCGGATGTGGAAAGGGTAATTTTGCCGTTGGAATGAGCGCGCAGCACCACGATGTGAATTTTATCGCGATGGAAAAGATTGCAGATGTTGCTTGCTTGGCTCTTGAAAAAGCGGAGAGGGCAAAGGATGAAAGAGTTGACAATCTTCGTTTTATTATTGGGGATGCGAAAAACCTCGTTGAGTATTTTCCCGCGCACAGCGTTGATTGTATCTACCTCAATTTCAGCGACCCTTGGCCCAAGGCAGGACACGCAAAGCGTCGTCTTACATACAAGAGTTTTCTTGAAATTTATAAAATGCTTCTCAAAGAGGGCGGAATTCTTAAATTAAAGACCGACAACGAGGGGCTTTTTGATTTTTCGCTTGAAGAATTTGAAGCGTTTGGTTTGAAATTTGAGTTTGTAACGCGCGATTTACATAATTCAGAAATGAATCAAGGTAACGTGATGACCGAATACGAAAAGAATTTCTCCGATAAGGGTCAGCCCATCTATTCCGCGCACGTTAGATTTTGAGGATAAAATATGAGTGAAAATAAATTTGAGCCCAACGGCGTGCTTATTGTTAATAAGCCCGCGGGGATAACAAGTCACGACGTTGTTGGGAAGATAAGAAAATTATACGGCACTCGCAAGGTTGGACACACGGGCACGCTCGATCCACTTGCAACCGGTGTGCTTGTGGTTTTGCTTGGACGCGCTGCAAAGGCGGCGGAATATCTTGTTGCAGATACAAAGACGTATCGAGCGCGCTTAACACTTGGAATTACTACTGACACCGAGGACATTACGGGTAAGATTTTAACCGAAAGCGGCGAAATTCCAAGCGCAGAGGCAGTTGTGGGCGCGTGTGAAAAATTTATAGGTAAGATACAGCAAATTCCACCTATGTATAGCGCTCTCAAGGTTGATGGCAAGAAGCTCTATGACCTTGCTCGTGAGGGGATTGAGGTTGAGAGAAAAGCAAGGGATATTGAGATTTTCCGTCTTGAATGTACCAATACAGATAAAGCAAATGAATATGATTTGCTTGTAAAATGCTCGTCGGGAACTTATATAAGAACACTTTGTGCGGATATTGGCGCAACACTTGGTTGCGGCGGCGTTATGAGTGCGCTTCACAGAGTACAAGCAGGTGGATTTGAGATTGAAAATTCTCATACACTTGAAGAACTTGAAGCGCTTGAAATGAGCGAGAGAAATAATCTTTTAGCACCCACCGAGTCGCTTTTTGAGGAGCTTTCTGCGGTTAAATTGCCCGCATTTTACGAAAAACTCTGCAGAAGCGGTTGCGAGATTTATCAAAACAAGATAAAAACCTCGTTTGAGGTTGGTACACGCGTGAGATTGCACACTCAAAGTGGCGAATTCTTCGCTTTGGGTGAAGTCCGTGAATACGAAAACGGCACGGCAATTAAAGCGATTAAGACCTTTAGTTTGTAACTTTGGTATTTCAAATTTTGATTTATCGGGGAGTTAGTTTGAAACAAGAAAGGGGAACTCCCTCCGTCTTTGCCT
>JAGBYG010000020.1 GCA_017628875.1 Clostridia bacterium | reverse complement strand
GTAGTAGCAAATCACAGATTTTCGAGGCAAGGAGAAAATCGTTATGTGTTGTTTTGCTTTACAAAACAACACGATTTGCGCGAAATCTTGCGCGAAGCTGATCAAAAGTTTTGCGGAGCTTTTTCAAAAGCGACCCATTTTGTTTTTAACTAACTATTCGATGAATCCCAATTTAACACACCCAAAGAATAAAACACATCATCTAAAGATAAAATCTATATAAAAGGAGATAAAAAATATGAAATTATACATTGACAATCACGTTATTGAACCCAAAGCGGATCAATCATTGTTTGATATAGTGAAAGAGCTCGGATACATTAAGGGCAAACTTTCAACAGACCCAATCGTTGCAAAGCTTGCAGGCAGAGTTTTCACGCTCAACTACGTACCTCTTCGCGCAAAAGATGTCACTCCCGACCGTGAAACAATAAGAACGGCAGTTGAAGCGAGCGGCGGAAATATTCGTCTTTTCAGCTATAACGATCCACTCGGGCGCGAGGCATACGTCAGAACGGCACAGTTCATCATTTTTCTTGCGTTTGAACGTCTTTACAAGGGTGCGGTAGCAAAAATGAGCTGCACACTTGGAAATTCCATATATTTCAACGTTTGCGGAACTGAAAATTTTTCTGCAGACGACCTTGCAAACGAGGTGCAAAGAATAGTTGACGAGGATATTCCCCTTCTCCGCCGTCGAATTCCCATTGATGATGCCATTGAGCATTACAAATTAAAAGGTCAGGACGATAAAACCCGCCTTCTCAAATATCGAGGAAAAACATATTTTACAGTTTACGAGCACGAGGGCTTTGCGGACTATTTCTATGGTGAAATGGCTCCCTCAACATCATTCCTTCGTTTGTGGAGTATAGTTGAAGCGAAAAACGGCTTTATTTTCGTGCTTCCCGATCAAAAAAATCCCGACAGAGTGTCCGTTTACCGCGAAATGCCAAACTTCTTTAACATTTATTCCGAAGGTGAGCGTTGGAGCGAGCTTATGGGTTGTGAAACAGTAGCTGATCTTAACGAGCTTACCGAAAACGGCAAAATTCGTGAGCTTATCCGCGTAAACGAAGCGCTTCACGAAAAGAGATTTTCTCAAATTGCCGATATGATTTGCGAGCGCGGATCAAAGGCTGTAATGCTTGCAGGCCCAAGCTCATCAGGTAAAACTACAAGTGCAAATCGTCTTGCAACGCAACTTCGCGTTCACGGAAAATCCCCCATTTTGATGAGTCTTGACGATTACTATATCGATAGAGATAAAATTGCTCCCGGTCCAGACGGTAAAATCGACCTTGAGCACATCAACACCATCGACACCGAGCTTTTCGGCAAACACCTTCGTGAGCTTTTTGAGGGTAAGGAGGTTGAAATTCCCACATTCAGCTTTAAGCTCGGAAAACGTGTTTGGACAGGACACAAAATGCAACTCAAGGAGAATTCAGTTATCATAGTTGAAGGTATCCACGGACTCAATCCCGTGCTTGTTCCGGATGACCTTGACCCGAAGCTTGTTTTCAGACTTTTCGTAAGCCCGCTTCTTCCCCTTAACTTTGATTATCACAACAGAATTCCCACAAGCACGCTCCGACTTTTAAGACGTACCGTGCGTGATTTCGAAGGACGCGGTGCTTCTGTTCAA
Source organism: Clostridia bacterium (assembly GCA_017628875.1). GTDB lineage: Bacteria > Bacillota > Clostridia > Oscillospirales > CAG-272 > RGIG4608. Next base: position 507 of record JAGBYG010000020.1, on the reverse strand, counting down.
AGAACACTTGATATGTGGGATTCCGTAAGACGTGGAGAAGAAAGATGGATTTTCCCATATCAAGAAAACGCAGACGTTATCTTTAACAGCTCAACGCTTTATGAGTTAGCGGTAATTAAGAAATACATCTATCCCCTTCTTGTTCAAGTTGACCCAAGTGATGAATGCTATGAGCAGGTGCGCGCAATGGTCGGACTTCTCAACTATGTCCGCGAAGCGGATGTCGAAGACGAAATTCCTCCAACGAGTATCGTTCGTGAATTTATTGGCGGAAATAGCTTTTATAGATAATTCAATAAAAATAAGCTCCTACGTTTTTGTAGGAGCTTTTCTTTTATAAATTGGGATTTATCGGGATGTTGAGGATTTATGCAAACACTTGGCTCCCTCTGTCGAGGGAGCTCCCGCGTTAGCGGGTGAGGGAGAGTTCCTAATTGAAAGTTACTTTTAATAACGTTCTCTCCCTCCGTCGCAGACGAGCTGCGACACCTCCCTCGTCAGAGGGAG